>NZ_JANOJV010000001.1:0-8078 GCF_031418915.1 Chamaesiphon sp. VAR_48_metabat_135_sub
CTCCCCTGATTAATTTACAACCGATCGCTGTAAACTAATAACGTAAGTTGATAGATTAATACCCCCACACCCCATCTATGGCTATTCTCGATCGACAAGGTAGATTATTTGGTAAATTCAGCCTCCTCGACATTGGTGCTGTCCTGGTAATGTTATTTGTCGTCGTTGGAATTTTTCTCTCGCCTGGTAGTTCGGGACCAATTAACGGACAAGATAAGCCTCAATCGGTAGAAGCCGATGTGATTGTCAGAGGACTAAATGTGCTCAAACCTGAATCCCTGCTAGCTCAATTTAGTCCTGGAAATAAACTCAGTTTTGTCATTCGCAACCAGCCAGCCGGACAAGTCGATATTAAAGGAGTTCGGCAGATCGATCGGACTTTGGCTATCCCACAAGCTGATGGTTCTGTCAAGGCAATGAAAGACCCTAGACCCGATTCTTATAGTATCGATATGATCGTCACGGTAACTGGTAAGGGGCAGAAAACCAAAGAGGGACTAGTACTGGGCAATACCAAGATGAAGATTGGTTCTTCGGTAGAAATCGACCAACTTAATTACAACTTTAATGGCACCGTCATCGATATTCGCTATCTGGACAAATAAATCATTTGGTGGGCTGGCTTGCAGGGGAGTTTGTGGAGTAATAAGGACGTAAACATCCTCCCATTCTCCCCCAACACCCCAACACCCAGAGAATCGATACTAGCGGCTACTGAAGATTGCTGTCATCCTATAGATAGGTGTCCAAAATTACCACTTATCTATAGAATCGAATTATTAAAAATGACTACAGCAGGAAATACAACCACAATCGCCCTCCTCCTCATCACACTCGGCATTCTGGGTTGGGGTTATTACCGAAATCGAGACTTGGGTAAATTCGGGGTCTTATCGTGGCTGCAATCAGCCGTGCTGATGATTCCGTGGCTGTTGAGTTTTGGGGCGTTGTCGGCTGGATTGTATATTAATCTGGCTGGAGTTCTCCTCTTGTTGGTAGTTTCCAGTGGTCTCTATATCTGGCTGGGAAGTCGAGTCAGACTAGCCGCTCAAGATCCTGAAACAGCGGTTAAAATTGCAGACCGATTGGCAAAATCCCGCAGCAAACAGTCCGGTGTACCCACTGAAACTGGCGCACAAGCACTGTCGATCGCGATGGACGCGCTGAACATTCCTGAAGCAGATTTGAGCAGTATTAAAGGCATTTTTGGCATCGATACCTTCTACTCTACCGAAACGATCGCTTACCAACAAGGGGCTATTTTCAAAGGTAATTTACGTGGTGATGCTGCTGTCGTACATCGACGATTGACAGAAAAATTGCACGCTAAAGTGGGCGATAAGTACCGTCTATTCCTAGTTCCCGATCCTGAAGAACGTCCGGTAGTTGTAGTTTTACCCAGTACTAACGATCCGCAACCTGCGACAGTCGGACAACAAATCCTCGGAGTAGTGATGTTTATCGCGACAATTGCTACCAGTTTGGAAGCGATGGGCGTATTTTTAGGATTTGATTTTTACGAACATACCGATCGAATCAAAGAAGTCTTACCCTTATCTTTAGGTATCTGGACGATTCTCATCTCACATGAACTAGGACACCAAATACTCGCGCGAATGCGTCAAGTTAAAATCGGTTTACCATTCTTTTTACCAACCGGACAAATTGGTGCATTTGGTGCAATTACGCGGTTTGAATCACTGATACCCAATCGAAGTGTCCTGTTTGATGTCGCTTTAGCCGGTCCAGCATGTGGCGGTTTAGTATCGTTGTTGATGTTGGTCGTCGGCTTGCTACTATCTCATTCAGGTGGCGGATTAGAAATTCCGGCTCAGTTTCTTCAAGGTTCGATTTTAGTTGGTACTCTTGCGAAAATTGTCTTAGGTGCAACCGTACATCAAGCATCGATCTCAATTCATCCACTGGTAGTTATCGGTTGGTTGGGATTAGTAATTAATGCCCTAAATTTAATGCCCGCAGGACAATTAGATGGTGGGAGAATCGTTCAAGCTATCTATGGACGTAAAACAGCTCAACGCAGCACCCTCGTTACTTTAGTAATCCTAGGATTTGTGGCATTTTTCAATCCAGCTAATCTGGTAATTCTTTATTGGCTAATCTTAGTTGGCTTTCTCCAACGTGCATTAGAACGCCCGAGTTTAGATGAAATCACCGAACCGAATGATGCGCGTGCTGCATTGGGTTTGCTAGCACTATTTCTGATGGCGGCGACGGTAATTCCTTTTAGTCCAGATTTGGCTGGAAAATTAGGAATTGGTGGCTAAGAATCGGGATAGGGCGTGTAACATTCCAGCCATTCTCATTAAGGAAATTGAGATTCTCGATAGGGAGAGGCTCGCGGCAACGGCTCCGATCTAGTTTTTAAAAATAAAACTGTTGAAATCCGCATTCTTTCGTCAACAGATCTGTAGCTGTAACTAGCAACTGGCGTTACGGGATCGAGATATCGGTTTAATAGAATCGTATTTTAACGCCTCCTATTCGCTGATTTTTGCGAAGCTTAGTGGTGATGCGATCCTGAATGCTTATGGCTGATGTCAGTGTAAGAATGGCTGTGACTGAATTGTGAGTGAACGTGTGGGTGTTGATGTGTCGAAGATCGAAGATCGATCTCAAGATTGGTTAAATGTTCGTGGTGGTGCTGGAGATCGTGGTTATGAGTGTGAATGTGCGAAAATTCTGGATGAGTATGCGTGAATCGATCGGGTTTTAGGCATAAATGCACGATCGATAACAACCCTAATCCAATTAAACTGCCATACAGAAAAGTTCGACAGGGAAAAGTCGTACCCAGCCATCCAGCTAAGGGATAAGCTCCCATCCACCAAAAATGACTCCAGGCAAAATGCGCTCCGTAAACTCGCCCTTGAAGATTTGTTGGGGTTCGATCGGCAATTAATGTTTGCATCGATAGATTAATGATACTTTGCCCGAATCCAGCGATCGACCACAAGAGAATCAAAGGGACTAATCCGACATAATTAGCACCGAGCAATGCAGTGGTAATTAGCACCCCACCGCCGAGAATCGTGACGATCTTCGATCGATATTGGGGATAAATCCCAATCGCCATCGTCCCACAAGTAGCACCCAAACCAAAACCCATCATCACCCAGCCATATTGTACCGCTGTTTGGTGAAGAGTTCCTTGCACATAACCTACCGTATTCACCAAAATCTGGGCACCAGCAATCGAAGCAACCAACTGAATTGTCAAGCCATATCGAATTGGGGCATCAGTCCAAAGTCGAGCGGTTCCAGCTTGAATATCCGACCAAATCTGACCCATTTTTTGCTCTTCAAATCCAGTTATATTTACCTGTAAATTACCAGGGAGAGTAGTAATTAGGATCGCTGCGGTAATAAAGCTCAACCCATCCCAGAAAAATAGCTCTCTAGCACCGATAAATAGTGCCAGCACACCTGCAATCCCAGGCCCAAATACGCCTAAAATTTGATAAGTAGTACTAGATAGAGCAATTGCTTGGGGATAGTCAGCTTTGCCTGTAACTAATGGAATCGTCGCCTGATATGTGGGGGTGAAAAAGGCATTGAAAATATTTAAACCTAATACCAGTGCATAAATTTGCCAGACGCTATTTACAAAGGGCAATAGACAAACTAGCAGCATCCGCCCAAGATGGGTAATTACGAGAATTGGTTTACGATCGAACCTGTCCGCAATTACTCCCGCCAATGGTGATAATAATGTAAAAGCGGTCACTCTCAACGTCAAGGCACCAGCGAGGACGATTGGCGCAGATGTCCCTGCTAATTCAAAAGCTAATAGTGCTAAACCCAACCAAGTCAAAGCATCGCCAAATAGACTTATTGTTTGGGCAATATATAACCGTCTGAAAATAGGGTGACGCAGACTGGTGGACAAGCCAATTTTATGCATTTATTTAGAATAACCACCACTTATTTATGTATTCCACAAATGTTAAGATTGAAATAGCTAGTTGTTAAAGGTTTCCCATGACCATCTCAATCGATTGGTTAAACTTTGCGGAATATCTCAAGTATACCGATGGTTGCGATCGGCGGCTAGACATTCCCGAAGCCCGAATCCTGATTCTCGACAACAAAATAGTAGCTTTATCTACGCTGCCTATTACTAGGTTTTAAACACTTCTTAAAGCCTCGATCGGATCTAATCTCGCTGCTTGGCGAGCTGGAATCACCCCAAAGAATAAACCGATTGCCCCAGACACGCTGACTGCTAAAATAATTGCAGGTGGCGAGACAGCCGCCGTCGTCATCGGCGTAAAGTTTCGCACGAGGATAATCCCACCGATACCGATTAAAGTGCCAATAATTCCGCCAACTGTCGAGAGAATAATTGCCTCGATCGTGAATTGAGTGAGGATATCATTTTGAGTGGCACCGATTGCTTTTCGCAGTCCAATTTCTTGGGTGCGTTCTGTGACAGAGACGAGCATAATATTCATTACGCCAATGCCGCCAACCAAGAGGGAAATTCCAGCGATCGCACCCAATAGTAATGTCAATGCACTGGTGATTGTCGTGACGATTTGGAGGGCATCTTTTTGATTCCGAACTGTAAAATCATCTTCACCGACAATTTTATGTCTGCGTCTTAATAAATTGGTGATTTGGAATTCGGCAGCATCCATACTTTCACTATTTTTTGCCGATACTGAAATTAATGACAATCTCAGTCCAAATGGTGATGTTCTGCCAATCACACGCTTGCTCATCGTCGTAATGGGAATAAAAATTGTATCATCTTGGTTGCTACCAAAAGAAGATCCCTTTTCTTCCATTATTCCAACTACTTCAAAGCTCAGATCTTTGATCCGAATCTGTTTGCCAATCGGATTCATATTACCAAATAATCGTTGGGAAATATCCGTACCTAACATGGCAATCTGTTTGTCTTCTTTGACATCTATTGCGGTTACAAATCTTCCTTGACTAACTGCAAAATTTCGGACAGCGGGAAACTCGCTAGTGGTACCTTGAATAATCGAAGTAGTCGTAATATTTTGGTAACTGACGACAAAAGAGTTTTGGAGAACTGGAGCGACACCAGCGACAGAAGGCACTTGACGAGCGATCGCTCTAGCATCGCTCAGTACGAGTGTGGGCGGGGTACCACCACTCCGAATATTTTGAGCTTTGGGAGATCCAGGTAAAATAAATAATGTATTCGGACCAAGATTTTTGAACTGATCTTGGGCGAGGATTTGAGTGCCCTCACCGACACCAATCATTCCGATTACAGAAGCATTTCCAATCACAATTCCGAGCATTGTCAAACCACTGCGCATCTTATTAGATATGAGGGTTTGTACTGCCATGTTTAGACTTTCAATTAGATTCATTTGGATCTGTAGGGGCGGGTTTATACTATTGATTTAAACGGAGCTAGAAATTTTATTTAAACCCGCCCTTTCTAGGATTTGGGAGAGGTATAAACCCGACTTTTCTAAAAAGTCTGATTCGGAGCATATTTCATGTTTGCACAAGCATTTTCAACGGTCTCAATAATGTTTAGTATTAACCCGATCGTCCAGATTACTTGTTGTTGTCACCCATCATTTTTTCTTTAAATCCTGAAGGGATATCGGTAAAGACTCGATCGCCAGATTTAAGCCCTTCAAGTACTTGAATTTTGTCCTTGACGGTGCCACCAACTTTAATTATTTGGAATTTAGGTTCGTTGTTTTCGCCAGGTATATAAACACCCGTTTGCCCCCGTCTGGAACTAATGGCCACAGTGGGAACTGTTAAGGCATTGCTAGTCTTTTTGCCTGTAAAGATTGTGTTGACATTCATCCCCGATTTTAGTAGCTCTTTACCACTATCGAGCGTGATGCGGACTTCAAACGAGGTCACATTCTGCTCGACGACTGCTTCGGGCGCAACCAGTCTGACTGTACCTTGAAATGGCCTGTCGCTAAATGCATCAGCCGTAACTTCTACCTTTTGTCCGACTTGAATTTTACCGATATCTACTTCTGGAACCTTGGCTTTGACTTCCATATCTTTAGCTAAAGCCACGATCGAAGTTGAAGTCGCAGATGTACTAGTTGAAGCTGAAGTAGTTGGAGTCACAAATGCGCCGATACTTGCATATCGCTGGGTAATTAATCCCGCAAAAGGTGCGACGACGGTTGAGTCTTCTAATTGAGAGCGAGCCGATTGTAACTGGGCATTTGCGACAGCTACGGCTGCTGTCAATTGGGCGATTTCCTCAGGGCGACTACCATTTTTTGCCTGCTCGTAGGCGGCTTGGGCTTGAGCGACTTGAGCGGCAAAACTGGCGACATCTTCCGATCGACTACCGAGTTGTGACTGACGTAGTGCTTGCTGGGCTTCAGTTACAGCGGCTTGACGTTGGGCGATCTCGGATTGGCTGCTGTTACGCACCTGTTGGAGTTTTTGTTGTGCATCGAGGAGATTGGCTCGGGCTGTTTGATAATCAGCAGTAGCTCGATCGAGTGTATCCTGAGAGATGGCACCTGACTGTTTGAGCGATCGATTGCGATCGATTTGTGCTTGAGCGAGTTTAAGTTTCGCTGTAGCGGCGGAAATTTGGGCTGTAGCCTGTTCTATTTGTTGGGGAGCGGTCGATCTCGTCATCTCCACATTTGCCTGTGCTTGGGCTAATTTTGCCTGCACCTGGGCGGTTTCTTCAGGACGGTTACCGTTTTTAGCCTTATTAAAATTTGCCTGGGCTTGGCTCAGTCTAGCTTGCGCTTGAGCGATTTCTTCGACCCGCGTCCCATTCTTTGCCTTATTCAAATTAGCCTGAGCTTGCTGCACATTCGCTTGTGCTTGAGCAAAAGCAGCTCGAACTTCAGCATTCTCCATTTGGGCGATTTTTTGCCCTTGTTGAACGCGATCTCCTTGTTCGACAAATAATCTGGCAACTCTACCAGCGGTTTTTGGGCTGAGATTTGCCGTCTGGAAGGGAATGATACTCCCACTCGCAGTAATTCGATCGGTCAAATCTTGTGATTTTGCAGTTACAGTGTAGCGTTCTAGATCGATCTTTGGAGCTGGCTTAAACTGATTTACAGCCACAGTTCCAAGTGCGGCGATACCGATTGTCGCCGCTGCAATACCTGCAATTACAGGGAGCGGATGTTTAAGATTGTTTATTAGAGGTAATTGCATACAGGCTCAAGGCTCGCTAATCTTTGATTAAAATTCTCAAATGGTGTCGCTGTTCCAGAGAGGAGAGACTCAAAGGAATGATGGAGATGAGCTTTGATGTAGCCGCCCTAAAGCAGAACAACACCATTCGACTATTAGTCGGGCAAAGCAACGATCGACTTTTGACAGAATCTGTTACGTTTATTTACATTTATTCTAACGCTCGATTAGAGCCGATTACCAGTGTCAAAAGTCATGTCCTTGGCGCAGCCGCTCCATTGCAGAATCGATAGTTACGATGTAGAGGGTAGAGGGTAGAAAGTGGATTTTAAGCACGCAAGGGTTCTCCGAATCCCAAATCCCGAATCCTGTAATCCCAAATCCCCATCCCTAACTCCACTGATAACTCATAACTAGCAACTTGGGTTATTATCGGTCTAGATGATGGAATCGATCTCCAAGTGAAATTGAGATCTCGACAATTTCCGATCTACTCATTTTCGACTATCTACCTAGATTTATATTTATTGTGCCCAAACGGATCTATCTATTACTACTTACTGCCTGCCTGGGTATTGTGAGTGTACCAACGGCAACTTATAGCCAAGCTCTATTACCTTATACGCCCAAGCAAGATCCTCAATCTCTAGCAGATACGAGTAAAAGCTTATTGCGGCAAGCAGCCGGATTGGTTCAATTTCAACAGTACGAACAGGCAATTCCCCGCGTTGCATTGGCAACTCAATTAGCACCAAAAAATCATGAAGCTTGGTTCTTTTTAGGTACCTTATATGTCCAAACGCAAAAATATCAAAAAGGCATTGATGCGCTGCAACAAGCTAAAGTCATCAAGCCCCAAGAGCCAGATATACTCTTTATGCTAGGTTCAGCATATTTCCAGAAAGGAGAGCATCAACAAGCGATCGATACAA
>NZ_JANOJV010000002.1:0-8419 GCF_031418915.1 Chamaesiphon sp. VAR_48_metabat_135_sub
ACCAAAACAGTACATCAACCCGATCGAGCAAGGTGTTAAAGAAACCTGTGAGTCTGGGATTTTGGCTGGGTATCCAGTAATCGACCTCAAAGTCACCCTCGTTGATGGTTCCTACCATGAAGTTGACTCCAATGAAATGGCATTCAAAATTGCGGCATCGATCGCCATGAAAGAAGCCGTCATGAAAGCTCAACCCACATTGCTCGAACCAGTAATGAAGGTTGAAGTTGAAGTTCCCGATAACTTCCTCGGTAACGTCATCGGCGATCTCAACTCCCGTCGCGGACAGATCGAAGGTCAAGAAGCGGCTGCGAACATCTCTAAAGTTGCTGCTAAAGTGCCTTTAGGTGAAATGTTTGGTTATGCAACCAACATCCGCTCCAACACCCAAGGTCGAGGCATCTTCTCAATGGAATTTAGCCATTATGATGAAGTTCCTCGCAACGTTGCAGAAGCGATCGTTACCAAGAACAAAGGGAAATAGATAGTCTTGAGGTCGTTGTTTGTTAGGAGTTATTGAAAAACAACAAATAATTAACAACGATCGCCAACTATCCAGTTAAAATCTAAAAGAGGAATATAGGAAATTATTCATGGCACGCGCTAAGTTTGAAAGAAATAAGCCCCACGTTAACATCGGTACAGTTGGTCACGTTGACCACGGTAAAACTACCCTGACCGCAGCAATCACCATGTCCCTTGCGGCAATCGGTGCAGCTAAATCGCGGAAATATGACGAAATCGATGCTGCTCCCGAAGAAAAAGCGCGTGGGATCACCATCAACACCGCCCACGTAGAGTACGAAACAGTAACTCGTCACTACGCACACGTAGACTGTCCTGGACACGCTGACTATGTGAAAAACATGATCACTGGTGCAGCTCAAATGGACGGCGGTATTCTCGTTGTATCCGCAGCCGACGGCCCGATGCCTCAGACAAGAGAGCATATCCTCTTGGCTAAACAAGTTGGTGTACCTCGTCTAGTTGTGTTCATGAACAAAACTGACTTGGTTGATGACGAAGAGTTACTCGAACTCGTTGAAATGGAAATTCGCGAATTGCTCACATCTTACGACTTCGATGGCGACAATCTCCCGATCGTTTCCGGTTCCGCAGTCAAAGCTGTAGAGCAAATGCTCGCTAATCCTAAAACTATCCAAGGCGAAAACCCCTGGGTAGACAAAATCTACGACTTGATGGCAGCAGTAGATGACTATATCCCAACTCCGGAACGGGAAATCGACAAACCATTCTTAATGGCTGTTGAGGACGTATTCTCGATCACTGGTCGTGGTACAGTTGCAACTGGTCGGATCGAACGTGGAAAAGTCAAAGTTGGCGAGAACGTTGAAATCGTCGGCATCCGCGACACACGTAGCACCACGATCACTGGTGTAGAAATGTTCCAGAAATCCCTTGAAGAAGGTTTGGCTGGTGACAACGTGGGCGTACTGATGCGTGGTATCCAAAAAGCTGACATCGAACGTGGCATGGTAATCGCTAAACCAGGCAGTATCAAACCCCATACTATCTTTGAAGGTGAAGTATACGTATTAACCGAGAAAGAAGGTGGTCGTAAGACTCCGTTCTTCCCTGGCTACCGTCCTCAGTTCTACGTTCGGACAACTGACGTAACTGGGAACATCAAAGCCTTTACTGCTGATGATGGTAGTGCTGCTGAGATGGTGATGCCTGGAGATCGGGTACAAATGACAGTAGAACTAATCAACCCAGTCGCGATCGAACAAGGAATGCGCTTCGCAATTCGTGAAGGCGGTCGGACAATCGGAGCTGGTGTAGTAGCCAAAATCGTAAAATAGGTTAATTACCTAAATTAAAGATAGAGATATACTTTTTGTGTATCTCTATCTTTGTGTCGGATGAATTAATTATTCATCATCTATCTTGCACCTTGACAACCTAAACCTAAACTTTAAAATTATGGCTACTGTAACTCAGCAGAAAATTCGCATCCGTCTCAAAGCATTCGATCGTCGTTTATTAGACACCTCCTGCGATAAAATCGTTGAGACAGCAAATAGAACTGGAGCAACCGCAATCGGTCCCATCCCCTTACCAACCCGCCGCCGCATCTATTGTGTCTTGCGTTCTCCCCACGTTGATAAAGATTCCCGTGAGCATTTTGAAACTCGCACCCATCGCCGGATCATCGATATCAAAGATCCTTCAGCTAAGACGATCGATGCCCTCATGAAACTCGATCTACCCGCAGGTGTAGATATCGAAGTAAAACTTTAGAGATTGAGTGACTAACTTATTTTGAAAAAGTCCTCACATGAGGACTTTTTTGTAGATCGAGTATTCAGATTGTTGCGCCGCCTCAATTAATTTACCTCAGTTCCCAGAGATAGTAGTCCATCCCCGCGATTTTTTTCCCGCCCAAAAAGCTTGAAATATCTAGAAATTCCGATCTATCACTTGCAACAACTTTAATATTTGGTGCGTTATCCTGCTGGATAACACTGCGTACAGTTACTGATTGAATTGGAATTAGGTATTAAGTCACTGGCAATAATGAGTCTAGATCCGTTACCCTAGTGGATAGATCCTTGCTTTAAATCAACTCGGCAAATGGCACCATCTTCTTCAATCGCTGTGAGAGAAATTCCTTTATTCCCGCTCCCCGAACTGGTGCTATTTCCGGGTCGTCCGTTACCGCTGCATATTTTTGAATTTCGCTATAGAATCATGATGAATACAATCATGAGTAGCGATCGAAGGTTTGGGGTATTAATGTGGGACCCCGTTAAAGGACAACCAGCAGATATCGGTTGTTGTGCGGAGATCGTCCATTTTCAGCGGTTGCCAGACGATCGAATGAAAGTTTTGACAATGGGACAACAGCGGTTTAGAGTGCTCGAATACGTGCGCGAGAAGCCCTATCGAGTGGGGTTAGTAGAATGGATCGAAGATCGTCCTACCGAGGAAGATTTACGCCCGTTAGCGACCGATGTCGAACGACTGCTGCGCGATGTCGTGCATCTGTCAGGCAAGCTAACCGAACAACCGATCGAGTTACCAGATAATTTACCAGATTTACCGATCGAGCTTTCCTATTGGGTGGCTAGTCATCTGTATGGTGTAGCGGCGGAGCAACAGGCTTTGTTGGAAATGCAGGATACGACTAGTAGGCTCGATCGTGAGGTGGAGATTTTGACATCTACTCGCAATCATTTGGCGGCTAGAACTGCGCTGAAGGATGCCCTGGCTTAAGACTTTCTTGATGGGTTGGGGGGTAAAATCTTGGCGGAAGTCAGATTAATCTAAAATCGTAAATCTAAAATCCAAAATCGACATGAGTGTGGACGCAATTAAGTTTGGTACGGATGGTTGGCGAGGTGTAATTGGGGCTGAGTTTACCTTCGATCGATTGTTACTAGTCGCACCGATTGCGGCGGCGGTGTTGGCGGATACTTATGGTGCTAAGACTGGTAATCGGAAGATTATCGTTGGATTCGATCGACGTTTTATGGCGGAGACTTTTGCCAAGCGGATGGCTGAGGCTGTTCGGTTAGCTGGGTTTGATGTAATTTTGAGTGAGACGTTCGCGCCTACTCCGGCATTCAGTTGGGCCGCTCATAGTCAAGATGTACTGGGTGCATTGGTGATTACGGCTAGTCACAATCCTGGGGCTTATTTAGGATTGAAGGTGAAGGGGAATTTTGGGGGTTCGGTATCGCCGGATGTCACCAAGCAAATCGAAGCAAGATTATGTGAAACTTTACCGGATAGTCAGCCTGGAACCTTGACTACTTTCGATCCGTGGGCGAGTTATTGTGATGGGTTGCGGGAGAAGGTAGATTTAGCGAGTATTCAACAATCGATCGCATCTGGTAAATTAACAGTATTTGCAGACGTAATGAACGGTGCGGCTAGCACTGGGCTGGGAAGATTATTAGGTTTGCCCATTACTGAGCTGAATAGTAAAACCGATCCTTTATTCGGCGGTGGTGCGCCGGAACCTTTGCCTAAGTATTTATCTCAGTTGATGCGGGTAATTCGCAGTTATGCTGGTGAGCCTGGAATCAGAGTCGGTTTAGTATTTGATGGAGACTGCGATCGAATTGCGGCTGTAGATGGGTCTGGCGAGTTCCTCAGCTCGCAGATTTTGATTCCGATTCTAATCGAGCATTTAGTCAAACAGCGCGGCTGTAAAGGCGAAATTATCAAGACAGTTAGTACTTCTAATCTCGTCCCCAAAATCGCCAAACTTTATAATTTGCCAATCTACGAAACTCCAATTGGTTATAAGTATATCGCCGATCGAATGTTAGAGACTCAGGCTTTAATCGGTGGAGAAGAATCGGGGGGAATTGGTTATGGCAATCATATCCCCGAACGAGATGCGCTGCTGTCAGCATTATATCTGCTTGAAACGATCGCCAAATCGCAACAAGATTTAGGCGATCTGTACCGCGCACTGGAGACGCAGACTGACTATTATTTTAAATACGATCGAGTGGATTTACATCTATCAGGTATGGATGTACGGTCGAAATTGATGGCGGAATTAGAGAGTAAACCATTTAATAAAATTGCTAACATAGAAGTACGCGATCGCAATCTCGCCGATGGATATAAATTTAATTTAGCTGATGATAGTTGGCTATTAATTCGGTTTAGCGGTACAGAGCCAGTCCTCAGACTCTATTGCGAAGCAGCGACGATCGAGCAGGTGCATCAAACACTCGCCTGGGCGCAGGATTGGGCGAAGTCAGTCGATAATTGATAGAGGTACAGTTACTCATGAAAAATCTCATTTGTTGTGCAACGATTGTTACTGCATTTTTACTCGTACCACCATCGGTTAAAGCACAAGGATATCCTTACGGTGGTACTTCCACAACTACGATTTATGTCCCGCCAATTGAAACGACAACAACCACCATAAGTCAAGTAGTACCAACTAATATTTACTCCAATAATAATTCTTTTGGTACCTCGACAACTACGACCTCTTTTGGTAGTACTTATCCTCTAATTCACCAGCGTCATCAACATCCGCAACCGACGGTAATCATTCAACAGCAAAATGTTTATCCTCGCGCTGTCCAGTCTAGCTGTAGTACCTCGATAATTGGTAGTCCGATTCCCAGTCCAGTTGGACTTGATCGCTCGGGACAACCATGTCGTTAAATTAGAGTTGTGTGGTAAATCTACAGAAAGTTAGATTGATTTGTACTAAACAGAGCAATATCGATGATATCGATCGATGCTAATCTACAAATGCAACTTCTATAATATCTTCTTCGCAGAAATCTTTTCCTAAATGAAAGTGAAAACCTGCTTTGTATTCACCTAATGCAAGTTTTGCGAATGTTTTAGCTAATACTAGGAAAGCTTTGCGATTCCCATATATTGTAGTAACACCATTATCAATAGATGTGTCTAAAATTTTATCGTCTGAATCATCAGATTCAAATGATATACTATGTCCGAATGATTCATCTTTAAACTCAAATTTAAACTTTTTATTCGTCATAATATATATTTTGAATTGCTGACTGTACGTAAATCATAGCTTCATCTACGCGATCGCTACTGTCACATAGCCAGATTCAGCATCGAGGCGAAATTTCTGTTTGGGTACTAATAAAATATCCATCTGAGCCGCAGATAGAGCCGCTGCTTCCGCTACACTCGCAGTCCCGACTAGTGCTGAGATCGATTGAGAGGGATAAGTAACAGCAACGGAATTTAGACGTTCTGGGCGATAAATTTTTAAAAACCAACCCGATTCGCGACAACATTCGAGCAATCCCACCTCATTTGCCTTGCGATCGACTGTCGCCAGTCCCGCAATTGTGGCAAGATCTAGATCGTACTCTGCAAATACTGACTCGATCGCACGTTCGATCGCGAGTTTAGAGACACCTCGCTGACAACCTATTCCCACCCAGAGAGATTTGGGCGCAATATCAGAAAATAATATGTCAAATGAAGTCACTGGTAAAACTCTATATCTTGTCGGTACGCCGATCGGTAATTTGGGTGATATGACCATGCGGGGAATTCAGGTATTGCAAGATGTCGATACGATCGCGGCTGAAGATACCCGCCATACTGGTAAATTATTGCATCACTTCCAAATCAAGACTCCCCAAGTTAGCTATCACCAGCATAACGAACAACAGCGCATTCCCGAACTTATTAGTCAATTACAATCGGGGAAATCGATCGCTTTAGTTACCGATGCGGGGATGCCAGGAATTTCCGATCCTGGTTATCTAATTGTCTCAGCTTGTGTTGCTGCGGGGATTCGCGTCATTCCCATTCCTGGGGTAACGGCGGTAATTACGGCGGTGAGTGCTTCGGGATTACCAAGCGATCGATTTGGGTTTGAAGGCTTTTTACCAGCCAAAGGACAGGAACGTAAGGACCGATTAGAAGCAGTTTCGGGCGACGCTCGTACCCTGGTATTTTATGAATCTCCCCACCGTTTGCGCCAAACTTTAGCAGATTTCGCGACGGCATTTGGAGCAGATCGACAGGTGGTTATCGGCAGAGAGTTAACCAAATTACATGAAGAATTTTGGCGGGGAAACGTCGCTGAAGCGATCGAGCATTATACTCAAACCGAACCCCAAGGGGAATATGCACTCGTTCTGGCTGGTGCTTCTGTCAGTCATGCTACCCTGTCAGATGAAGCAATCGATCGAGCCTTAATCGAATTGATGCTCAACGGTACATCGCGTTCTCAAGCCAGTCGAATTGTCGCCGAACAAATCTCTCAATCGCGCCGGTATGTCTATCAATTAGCACTCGCAATCGATCTTGATGCAGCGAAAAAGGCGATCTAACTTGGAAGTTTCCCTAATGATTCTTACACATTACTACCACCAAGAAGATAAACCATTTCAAACTTTATCCTTATCGAAGAAGTTATGTAATCAAAGCTGGTATTTATCATAAATTTTACTAGCCGCGCGATGCAGTAAGGAATGTCTATAAACTAGACTAGGCAGATTTTCTGCATAGCCACCACCGATGACACAGGCAACTGGATAACCTTGTGATATGCAGGTATTTAATACTTGGAAATCACGATCGAATATCCCCATATTAGTTAATGCTAGTTTACCCAATCGATCGCTAATATGTGGATCTACACCTGCATCGTACAGTACTAAATCCGGTTTTACTTGTGATAATAAATCTGGTAGATACTGGGAAAGAGTTTTTAAATACTCCTCATCTTCCATCCCTTCCCGCAAGGGCACATCAAGATCGCTAGCTTGTTTTTTGCTGGGGAAATTGATTTCGCAGTGCATCGAAAAAGTGAACACGCTCGAATCTCCTTGAAAGATAGCCGCCGTACCATCGCCTTGATGGACATCGAGATCGACGATCAGAATCTTTTTGGCTAAACCTAATTTTTGGATTACACGAGACGCGATCGCCAGATCGTTGAAGATGCAGAAACCCGAACCCATATTAGTAAAAGCATGATGAGTTCCGCCCGCCGTATTACAAGCGATGCCATGTTCGATTGCCAGTTTAGCAGTCAGAATCGAGCCACCCAAGGCAATACAAGTCCGATTGACCAATTCGGGACTCCAGGGTAAACCGATTCGCCGCTGTGCTCTGGGGTCTAATGTTCCTGTATAGTAAGCTTGAATATAAGCCGGATCGTGAACTAATTCCAACCACTCTGTCGGTGGTAATGTGGGGGAGAATGTTTGCTCTGCGGTAACTAATTCATCTGCTAACAATAGCTCATATAGCAGCCGAAATTTAGACATCGGAAATCGATGACTATCGGGTAATGGTACGACATAATCAGAATGGTAAACGATCGGTACTGACAAAATTATTGCTAATGCCTAGAGAACTTGCGAATGAATTCTAACATAACTTTAAATGATGTTCGGTAAAACTAATATAGCAACCGCCACACTAGTTAGGACAGATCAGATCCCCAACTTCTCGCAAGAAGTTGGGGATCTAGCCTCAGCAAATGTCTTAACTGCCTTGGCGATTGCTATACCTTAAAAATCCCCCGCCACTATGTGACGAGGGATTTAACTAATGATAAATTCAGCAGAATTAACTATCCAAATTTACCAGACGTAGAAGCGATTAGGAAGGCTGCGTAGGTGAGGATATAACCAACTGTAAAGTGAGCTAAACCAACAACACGAGCTTGAACGATCGAGAGTGCAACGGGCTTGTCTTTCCAACGAACTAGGTTCGCAAGAGGAGTACGCTCGTGCGCCCAGACAACAGTTTCAATTAACTCTTGCCAGTAACCACGCCAGCTAATTAAGAACATAAAGCCAGTCGCCCAGACGAGGTGTCCGAAGAGGAACATCCATGCCCATACAGACAGGTTGTTCATCCCGTAAGGGTTGTAACCGTTAATTAACTGTGAGGAGTTCTGCCAGAGGTAATCGCG
>NZ_JANOJV010000003.1:0-2766 GCF_031418915.1 Chamaesiphon sp. VAR_48_metabat_135_sub
TGAGTGGAATTGAGTTTGCCAGTTGCCAAATAATCTAGGAAATATAACGGTTCTGCGCCGCAAGTCAGAATACCTGTGCCGATCGTGTACGGGTGGAATATGGATTATCAACAAGCAGGTGTCGATGTTGTGGCGGGGAGAGCGTTTGTCGAGAACATCAAAAGCCTCGTCCACAGTACCCATCGCCAGGGCGTTTTAGGCGGCTTAGGTGGCTTTAGCGGCTGGTTTGAGCTGCCGACAGGCTATCAGCAGCCAGTGCTAGTATCCGGTACAGATGGAGTCGGAACCAAACTCAAAATCGCTCAAGAATTAGACAATCATGCCTCGATCGGGATCGATCTCGTCGCAATGTGCGTTAATGATATTCTGACTTGCGGCGCAGAACCGTTATATTTCCTAGATTATTTGGCAACTGGCAAACTCAATTCCACTCAGCTCACGCAGGTAGTAGCAGGAATTGCCGATGGTTGTCGTCAAGCTGGTTGTGCGCTTTTGGGTGGAGAAACGGCAGAAATGCCAGGATTCTACCAATTGGGTGAATACGATCTGGCGGGCTTTGCAGTGGGAATTGCCGAAAAGAGCAAGCTGATCGACGGTCAGCAGATTCAGATCGGCGATGTGGCGATCGGACTAGCTAGTAGTGGTATTCATAGTAATGGTTATAGCCTGGTGCGGAAGATTGTCAGCGATGGCGGCTATCGGTGGGAGGATACCCCCAGTCGCTTGGAAGGGAAAAATCTGGGTGATGTGTACCTAACTCCTACTCAAATATATGTGAAGCCGATTTTAGCAGCGATCGAGCAGCAATTACCGATTCATGGGATGGCACATATTACTGGTGGCGGTTTACCTGAAAATTTACCGCGCTGTCTGGGTGCAAACCATTCGATCCAGATGGATCTCCAGGGTTGGCAGATTCCGCCTGCGTTTCAATGGTTGGCTGAGGCGGGAAATGTCGCACCTGTGGATATGTTTAATACTTTTAATATGGGGATTGGCTATGTGGTAATTGTGCCTGCAACGGCGGCGAGCGACTCGATCGCGTTTTTCCAGTCGCAGGGGATTGAAGCTTATGCGATCGGGACTGTAGTTACTGGAGATCGATCTTTGATTGGGATTCCTGGGTAAAGTTCGCTAAATTCAACCGTTTTCCAAAATGAGAGTAGGGGTAATTCATGAATTACCCCTACTCTCATTTTTGGGCATCTTTCAACTATCCAGATCGATCGAGTCAGTAATCAGATTGACTCCTAGCCAGTTGCTTAATTCTCGCGCCATCCATTTAATCTCGCGTTCGGTGAGATCTTGTCCGGTACTGAGAATGCGAATCGGATCGATCTGACGTAATTCCAGCATCAGACTGACTTTGGGGACTTTTAGATCTGGATGCTGATAGTTATCGACGATGACTTGGGTAATTTCTCTGGTTTTGAGGTGTTTGGGACGAATGCGCTCGAGACCGTAGAGATGCTGAGATAGGGTAAATTGGTGACGATCGATCGTGACGATCGTCTGGGATAGAAACTTCTCCGCCAGATCGAAGGATAGCTTAAACCCACCCTTCAATAGCCATAATGTCAAAGGCAGAATAAACATCAAAGCCACCCCCAAACCAACTTTGACAGCTAAATCTGTATTGGGGATTGATAGTGGTGCAGAAATATAAATTGTCAGTGCGATCAGGATCAGCACGATAAAATTAATCAAGCCAGCTAATCCCAATTGATGAATTGCAGCTCGATCTGGCCGAAATCGCGCCGGAATCGTTAGTTCCAATCGATCGGCTTTACTCGTCAGTTGAATTTTACTCCCTGAAGGTTGGCGCATGATTTTAGTGGAAAGTGGCAAGTGGCAAGTTGTTAGTTTAAGTGCGAATTTTGAGTTGTTAATGGCGATCGAACATCTTGTGGCGTTTCCCGTTGGCTAGCAAAATTGGGACTACTGAGCTGTTGTTGCAAGGATTTGGTGGGGTCGATCGCGATGCCTGACGCTCCAGATCTGGGGGTAAATGGCGATTGAGTCCATAGTGCCCAACGACTGCCAGGGGGGAGGATTTCGAGCTGTTGTGGTTGACTAGTCAGGCAAATTACTGCATTTGAGGGCATTTCTTGCGCTGTTGGTTCGGACATCTGCACTGCGGCGAGGGTTTCTAATACCTGTCGATCGCCAGCAATTAATCCAGTTCCCGCCGTCCATAGTTTGATATTGAGCTGTGTAGATTTACTGGCATAGAAATAGAGCGTACAAGCAGCAATTACGGCTTGTTCAAAGTCTGCTGCATCCCAATTGGCACCGCTGTCGAGGTAGATAATGATATCTTGTCCACCCCGATCGATTTCCAATTCGCGTACTTGAAATTCACCATATCGCGCACTCGTGCGCCAGTGAATTAAACGCATCGAATCCCCGTAACGGTAGGGGCGAAGAGAACGAGTTATTCCCTCATTGGCTGCTTCGAGATGACGATTGGTATACTGTCGATTTTGCTGACGATCGCTACTACCGATCCCATCGATTAACGGACAGCGATCTAATTTCAGGACTTGGGGATAGACATAGGCGATCGCGGGTGCTTGGCGATATCTCTGACACCAAAATAACCCAATTGGCGCGCCACTCCGCAGAGCAACTTTTTCCCACCGATACACCCCTCTTTGCTCGGTAGGCTGTCGATACGTCCATCGATATTCATTTTGAGGTAAAACTTGTTCTACCGTGGTTACTAGCGAATTCAATCTGGGAAATGGACTCAAATCTCGGACTTGA
>NZ_JANOJV010000004.1:0-2491 GCF_031418915.1 Chamaesiphon sp. VAR_48_metabat_135_sub
CCGATGAGTGAGTCAGATATGCCCCACTCGCCGACAGATCGATCGTTCCGCAAAATAGAACAGCCTTTACCAATCAAAATCGGCGTAGTTTTGGGTGGACTAACCTTAGTTGGTGGCGAACTCTGGTGGTTTCTGGGACGCAAACAGCAGCAACAACAAGCTACTCAAACTAATGGTGTGCAGGAAGTATTAATTACGGTTGATGGTGGCTATCGTCCAGATCGAGTTGTTGTTAATAGTGGCGAACCTGTGCGGTTGTCATTCGATCGGCTAGATAATAATTCTTGTTTAGACGAGGTATTAATTCCCGACTTTGGGATTAGCACCCATTTACCTGTCGGGCAAACAACAACTGTTAAATTTACACCTACGAAGACGGGAGAATATGCTTTTACCTGTGGCATGAGAATGTTTCGGGGCGTAATTGAAGTCAAATAACGCAATTTAATTGTTGATGAATCTCATGTTAAATGAACATAGTTTTTTCAGCTTCCTCATCCAGTCAGCAGCAGGAAAACCAGCACTCGCAAATGGCTTGCGGGCTGCATTATCATTGGGAGTTCCGATGTTGATTGGGCAACTAATTAACCAGAGAGAAAGCGGATTATTTGTTGGTTTAATCGCTTACTTTGTCAATTTTGTCAACGTTGCTGGCTCTTACCAGATTAAAGCCAGAGCGATGGCGATCGCCACTTTCGGCATCACTATCTCGGTATTTATCGGTACTCTAGTTGCTAGTATTCCGATCCTCGCTGTCATCTTGACATTTTTGTGGGGAATGGCTTCAGGATTTGCCTCACTATATGGTAATACTGGTGCCAATGTCGGGCTGGTAGTTGGGACATCATTTATTTCGACGATTGCTTTACCAGGAGATTTAGATATAGCATTGATGCGATCGCTATTATGTCTAATTGCTGGTGGCTGGGCGACGTTACTTTCCCTAGTAATGTGGCCATTTAAACCTTACAATCTGCTCAGAATTGCGGTAGCTAATTGCTTCGATGCGCTCGCTAAATACCTGAAGAGATTTGAATCTGGAGTCCCCACAACTGAAAATATTCTAGAGATTAGAAAAACATTAGAAACAGCCCGCAATGTATTAGGTGCCGCCCGAATTAGACAGTCAGCACAAAGTTGGATGGGGGAGCAGTTACTCGTGCTAACTCAAGATGGAGATCGTTTGCTTGGCTCAGTTATTGCCCTCACCGAATTACTCGAAACCCATGCTCACCAAAATCAATATCAGGCAGTTCAGCCATTAATAGACGATACATTCGTCCAAATGTCGATCGTGTTTAGATCGATCTCCAAAGTCATTGTTGGTAAATATGCTGATATCGATCTCGACAATCTCAATCGCATTTACAATGCACTAAAAGAACGAGAACACCGACAAAGACAAGCAATATCAGGGAGTAAAACAGACTATACAAATCTCGTTGCGCTGAGTAATTTAGTGCTGACAATCGAAAAACCGCTCGAACAATTACAATACGCGGCTCAGTCGGCTAAATCTCTGTTAGAAAACAGCAACACCAGCCCACGTCATGTAGATCCACTTTTATTAGTTAAAGATGAACAGCATTCGCTATCGAGGTTACTCACCGAAAACTTCACCTTAGAATCAGCAATCTTTCGCCATGCGCTGCGACTTGGTGTCAGTCTCAGTTTAGGCGTAATTTTATATAGTATCACCAACTTACCAATGGGATATTGGGTCACGCTGACCACTATATTAGTCCTCAAACCGAACTTGGGCGTAACTTTTCAGCGGTTTTTTCAGCGGATTGGGGGGACGATTCTGGGTGCAGTGATAGCCGCTGTGCTAATTTGCACAATCGCGAGTAAGCCTGTATTAGACATCGCGATCGTGCTGACAGTATTTTTCGGCGTTGCTCTGATTGATTTTAACTACGGTTATTCAGTGGTGTTTCTGTCAATATTTATCTTACTAATTACCGATATCAGTAATTCTACGGGTTGGCAATTTGCCGAGGTTCGCGTGTTGAATACCTTAATTGGCGCGGGATTGGCATTCGGCAGTCATTACTTAATCTGGCCGAATTGGGAGCGAGATCGGTTGCCCAGTCAACTCGCCATTGCCCTGAGAGAGTCCCAAACCTACTTTAATGATGTCATGGCTGTTTACCAAGGAACAAAGGGGCATAGCGCGGCTATTATCGCTCAACGGCGACAAACTGGACTAGCAGTAGGCAATGCCCAAGCCTCATTTCAAGGATTGCTGCGCGAACCAAAGATGCACCCAGAATTAGTCGAACCCGTGATGACGCTGCTGGTATATATCGGACGTTTTACTAATGCCATCACAGTTTTGGCAGTACATCTCAAATATTTTCGTTCGACTGTGCCACTGCCTGAATTAGCAACCTTTGTGGATCGAATTTCGTTAGTGTTAGAGCAGTTAGCTGATGCCGTCGAGCAGGAAATTATCCCACCACCTTTGCCCGATTTGGACGAAATGCTGCGA
>NZ_JANOJV010000005.1:0-3569 GCF_031418915.1 Chamaesiphon sp. VAR_48_metabat_135_sub
TTATCAATTCAGAACAAGATTGCAGCGGTTCTTTCTGCCTATGATGACCTGATCGAAAATAACGATCGACGAATCACCCTACTCGAAAAAATGGCAGAGGAAATCTACCGTGAATGGTTTGTCCGTCTGCGCTTTCCAGGATTCGATCGAGTCACATTTCACAAAGGTATCCCCGAAGGTTGGGAAATGGCAAAGCTTGAGAACATAGCTAGTTTTCTAATGGGTCAGAGTCCAAAATCTGAGTTCTACAATAATTTAGGTGATGGATTGCCTTTTCATCAAGGGGTTGGTACTTATGGATCTCGATTTCCAAGAAAAGAAGTCTATTGCTCTGTCAAAGGAAGATTAGCTAACAAAGGAGATATTCTTTTTAGCATTCGAGCACCTGTCGGTAGATTGAATATTGCCGATTGTGAAATGGTTATCGGAAGAGGACTAGCTTCAATAAGACATAAAAAAGACTGCAATTCATATTTATTCTACCTTCTGAAAAACAATTTTTCCGATGAAGATATCATCGGCAATGGCTCAATTTTTAATTCAGTTGGAAAGGATGAACTGTTGTCTTTCCAAATCTTAAATCCTCCCAATCATATAGTTAAAGAATTTAATAGAATCGCTGAAAAAATAGATTTGCAAATAGAAAACTTTTATAAAACTGTAGATGCTCTCAAACAAACACGAGATCGACTCCTTACTCGCCTAATCTCTGGCAAACTCTCCGTCGAAGATCTCGACATCCAATTTCCCCCCAGCATGACTACCGATGCTTAACTCGGTAAATCTTCAAATCTTGCAGTCCCAGAAATGGAGATATAGAGAACTCGATTGACTAGATCCTTACCTGTCGCCATCTCAGCCTGGAGAACTCGAACTACAGCAGCCATCACTTCGATTTGCTCCACTGCTAGCAAATCTCCATCCAGCATCAAGACAATCCCAGCATGAACCTCAACCGCAGCGGCTAATTTCTCAAAATCTCGGATATTAGCCGTCACTAAAATGCGGTCTTCCTTGAAGGCATATTCGAGTACTTCTGGATCTGTTGCACCGAGTAAACCTCTATCCCTAACCGCGATGGCATCAGCGGCGCGCGCTGCGGAGGTTTCCTCCGCTAAAAAGCGCGACAAGACAAAGCAAAACTCTTGACAAAGATACCTCGCCACACGCGGCGATAAATCCTCATCAATTATAAACTTCATCTAGTTTCGGTCTGCCTTGAATCGGATAAGCTTTGACATAGATCTGTGCAAAATCGAAATCTTCATCGGTTAAGTAAGGATAATCTTCGCGCAATACCTCCAAGGTTTCACCTCGCGCCAAACAGCCACCAATTCGCTGCACTGATAACCGCGAACCTGGAAAGACAACTTCTCCGCCGAGAATATTGGGGTTAGTAACTAGCCCAGACTTCCAAGCTTCAAATCGATCGATTAATAGTTGGAGTTCTTGCCCGATCTCACTTACTTTAAGCGTGAAAAATTTACCGAATTCTAAAGTCGAAACTTGTTGTTCCCAGGCCGTTTGCAGTGCTTCATGCAAGTGGATACGATAACTGACTGAAAAATCAAAATTAATCTCTTTGAGAGCGCGAAGATATACCAGCGTTCCAAACGAAAGTCGATCGCGATTGGGAGTTCCAGCCGGAATAATTCGATGCTCGATCTCCTTGTAAATTCGCTTGGGCGAGATCTCAATCAAAGCAGCAGCTTCGTTAGGTGTAAAAATTTTACTCATGTCAAAAACTTTCCCTATATAGGGAATATTATAATGTACATTCCGCACCTTATGAAAAATCGACTACCGCACGATTTCCATCGCGCAGCTAAAGCTGCTGCTCATGTTGCAAAACCCGCCTTCGCGGGTTAGAAATCCTAGTTAGTCCGCGCACCATCCGGACTTTGCATCACTAGCAGCGGTTTCAACCGCTGACTATCTAAAATCTCAAAATGAGATATAATATTGAGATTAACGGATCTAAACGCAAATGCACATAATCAGCCGAAAAAGACTGGTGCTATTCGTGAAGGTTCATGCAGACTCGGAAACCTCACTAGATACTTGGTACAGAACCGCCAAAGCCGCCGAATGGCAAAATTTAGTCGAGCTTAGAGAAGCTTATCCTTCAGCCGATTTGGTGGGTATCTATACGGTTTTCAACATCAAGGGCAATCATTATCGATTGATAGCTGAAATCAACTACCGGAGCGGCACTATTTTTGTTCGAGATATCTTAACCCATGCAGAATACGATAAGGAGCAATGGAAATCATGACTGCTATATTGGATCGAGAATATGCAGAGTTGCTAGCAGCAACGCAACCGAAGGCGATCGAAACAGAAGAAGAAAACGAGTTTTACTTAGCAGAAGCGGCTAAATTAATGCAGCTAGGCGAGACACTTTCGCCTGCACAAGAGCGATTACTCAAACTTTTGGTAAATTTGATAGAAAGCTTTGAAGAGCGGCACTATCAACTCAAACCTGCTACTCCCTTAGAAATTTTAACCGAATTGGTCAGCGATCGAGGACTAAAGCAAAAAGACCTCATCCCAGTATTTGGTTCTCAAGGGGTAGCTTCTGAGGTACTCAATGGGAAGCGCGGAATCAGTAAAACTCAGGCTAAAGCATTAGGTGAGTTTTTTAAGGTTTCCCCGACGCTGTTTTTCGATTGATGAGTGCGATCGATTCAAGTACCGCACGATTGTGTCTTGTCTCGCTAAACCGTCGGGAAACCCGACGAGCGCGAGCCGCAAATCGTCGCTCATGTTGCAAAACCCGCCTACGCGGGTTATAAATCCTAGTTAGTCCGCGCACCATCCGGACTTTGCATCACTAGCAGCGGTTTCAACCGCTGATTATTCTCGAATAATTCGGAATTTTGCTGTTAATGCCTAAACTACAGGGCAAAATAGACATAGCAGATTTCACCGTGCGGCACAGATCGCGGTTTCCCAATGCCCAATTTCATTTCCGAAGACGACATCGAACAGGCGGTTCTCCAAAAACTGCACCAGCAGCACGGGTTTCAACTGCTCAACTGCTACACCGTCGATCCCAATGACCTCAACGATCGATCCAACCGCACCGATAAACATGATGTCATCTTATTCGATCGACTCAAAGCCGCCAC
The DNA here is from genome assembly GCF_031418915.1 of Chamaesiphon sp. VAR_48_metabat_135_sub. NCBI lineage: Bacteria > Bacillati > Cyanobacteriota > Cyanophyceae > Gomontiellales > Chamaesiphonaceae > Chamaesiphon > Chamaesiphon sp. VAR_48_metabat_135_sub. The sequence goes on from NZ_JANOJV010000005.1 coordinate 3,132, forward strand.
TCTCCGCCTCAATCCTGGACTACCCGAACTGGCGATCGACAAAGCCTTAGCCATCCTCACCGATAGCCGCTCGGTGATGTCTCCAATCGCCGCCAACCGCGCTGTAGATGGATTGATTCGCGATGGAATCTCGATCGAATATGAAAACGAGCGCGGGAGAACCGAACATGGGCGCGTGCGCGTCATCGATTTTAACGACTTCAACTCCGCCGAGAATGCCCCTCAAACCAACGAATACCTCGCCGTATCCCAACTCTGGATTAAAGGAAAACAGACCGATCGCCGCCCCGATATCCGGCTCTACATCAACGGTTTGCCCCTAGTCTTCATCGAACTCAAAAACTCCAACGTCAAACTCCAGAACGCCTTCGACGACAACCTCACCGACTACAAACGCGATATTCCCCAACTCTTCCACACCAACGCTTTCTGCATCCT
>NZ_JANOJV010000006.1:0-7626 GCF_031418915.1 Chamaesiphon sp. VAR_48_metabat_135_sub
GCGGTAGTAGAAGCCAAACGTACCCGCAGAAGTCCTGAAGAGGGCAAGCAGCAAGCCAAGCTTTACGCCGACTGTTTGGAGCAGAAATTTCACCAGCGTCCGGTAATTTTCTATAGTAATGGCGATCGAACCTATATTTGGGATGACCACAATTACCCAGAGCGGGAGATTCAAGGCTTCCTCAAAAAAGATGAACTCCAACGCCTGATCTGGAGACGTACCAACAATAAGCCGCTCCATTTAGAAGTACCCAATGCCAACATTGCCGGACGCAGTTACCAAACCGAAGCGATCCGCCGCATCAGCGATAACTTTGCTCATAAAAGCCGCAAAGCTCTGCTAGTCATGGCAACAGGCACAGGGAAGACCCGCACCGCGATCGCTCTTGCCGATTTGCTGATCAATGCCAACTGGATTAAACGAGTGTTATTTCTAGCCGATCGTACCAGCCTCGTCACCCAAGCCAAACGCGCCTTTACCCGCCATCTACCCAACGCGACGACGGTAGATTTGACCAAAGAGAAAGACATCGACGGAGCGAATATCGTCTTCTCTACCTATCCCACCATCATGAATGCGATTTCACAAAGTGAACGCTACGCGAACGATAAAATCGACGGACAGAGTAGAAAATTTGGCTCTGGCTATTTCGATCTAATCATTATCGATGAAGCTCACCGCAGCGTTTACAAGAAATACCGCTATCTCTTCGATCATTTTGATGCTCTCCTGCTGGGGTTAACCGCTACCCCCAGAGACGAAGTAAACCGCGATACCTATCAAATTTTCGACCTAGAGCAGGGCAATCCCACCTTTGCCTACGAGCTAGATGATGCAATTCGAGACGGGCATCTAGTCCCGCCTACGGGTATCGATGTCCCGTTTAAGTTCCTCCGCTCTGGGATTAAATACAGCGAACTGCTCCCTGACGAACAAGCAGAATATGAGGAAAAGTTTGCGGATACCGAAACAGGCGAAATCCCCGACGAAATTAATGCCGCCGCCCTCAACCGCTGGTTATTTAACGGCGATACGATCGACAAAGCTCTCGAAGTCCTGATGGAACGCGGTATCAAAGTAGACGGCGGCGACAGGTTGGGTAAAACGATTATTTTCGCCCGTCGTCACGAACACGCCGTCGAAATCGAAAAACGGTTTAATCAAAACTATCCCCACTACAAAGGCGCATTTGCCAGGATTATCGACAATTATGATAAATACGCTCAAAGTACGCTCGATGACTTCTCAGAGCCGGATAAACAACCGACGATCGCCATTTCGGTAGATATGCTCGATACGGGGGTAGATGTCCCTGAAGTCGTCAATTTGATGTTCTTCAAACCCGTCTATTCCCGCGTCAAATTTAACCAAATGATTGGCAGAGGTACCCGTCTGTGTCTCGATCTGTTTGGTGTCGGTTTAGATAAACAAGAATTTCTGATCTTCGATCTCTGTGCTAATTTTGCCTACTTCCAGCAGCAAATTAAGGAGAAAGACCCAAAACCCGCCGACAGTCTGGGCGAAAAACTCTTTAAGGCACGCCTAGAACTCTATCAGAGCATGGCGACTAGCAATAATGCCAACAATCACCAATTACAGCAAGATTTAGGCGACAGCCTGCACCAACAGGTTGCCAGCATGGAAGCCGAGAACTTTATGGTGCGCCGTCATCTTGCCGCTGTCGAAGAATTCTCAGTGCGGGAACGCTGGGACAAACTCAATCCCCAGGATCTCAAAATCATTGGCGGTACCCTCTCGCAGCTTCCCACTGGGCTACCAAATGAAAATCCTCTCATCAAACGCTTCGATTTAATTTGTCTCAAAATTCAGATCGCTATTCTAGACGATCGATTCTCCGAAGGAGACGCTGCGCGAACGAGCTTAGAGACATTACGGGATAAGGTGCGAGACTTGCTCGGCAATCTGGAAGAGAAACGGACAATTCCCACGGTGAAGGTACAACTTCCCCTGATTGAAGCCGCCCAAGCAGAGGACTGGTGGATCGACGTTACGCCCGTCGAAATCGAGTCTCTGAGAGTGAAATTGAGGGATTTAATGCAGTTCGTCGATCGACAAATTGAGAGCATTATCTACACCGATTTTCAAGACGAACTCGGAGAACTCACCAAAGTTACAGTACCGATCAAACAAACAGGCTTCAGTCCTTACCAATATCGCAAGAAAGTCGAAGCATATATTTGCGCTAACCAGAATCATATCTCGATCGCCAAACTCCGCCGCAATCTCCCCCTCACCGCAACAGATCTCACCGCCCTAGAGGAAATGCTCTTTACCACCGAGGGTTTAGAAAGCCGAGAGAAGTTCTTAAATGTCTACACCAATACCGCCCAAAACCTCAAAAGTTTTATTCGGACATTAGTAGGACTCGATCGCGCCACAGCCAAGGAAGCCTTTAGTAAGTACCTAGAAAATCGACAATTCAGTGCCAACCAAATCCGTTTTGTCGAGCAAATCATCGATCTGCTCACCCAGCAAGGAGTGATGAACCCCCGTTTGCTCTACGAGCCGCCGTTCACCGATTTTCATCGGGATGGATTGGACGGAGTGTTTGGCGATGATGATGCAGATTCGATCGTGGCGATCGTGCGATCGTTCAATCAAACCGTAGAGATGAACTTTGAAACCGCTTAAATGTAGCATTAGCCATCTTCAAAAGTTAACTGATGTAGAAATTGCGGGTACCCTTAGCATTAATCGCTTCGCCAATCCGATCGAGTGCGTGAACGTAAGCAGCAGTCCGCATCGAAATCGACTTCTGTTGTGAGATCGACCAAATCCGCTCGGTTTCTTTCACCATCTTTTGCTTTAAGCGATCGTTTACCTCCTCAACCGTCCAGTACAAACCACTCCGATTCTGCACCCATTCAAAATAACTCACCGTCACGCCACCCGCATTAATCAGAATGTCGGGGAAGACGTGAATCCCTTTAGCTTCTAAGATGGCATCGGCAGCCGCCGTAATCGGGCCATTCGCCGCTTCAAAAATATACTTCGCCCGCACTGCGTTGGCATTTTTCTCGGTAATCTGATTCTCCATTGCCGCAGGTACCAGAATGTCTACATCTAGTGTCAGCAGTTCCTCATTGGTAATGGTTTCATACTCCAAGATATTGCAGACCGTTCCTGCGCAGTACGCGGCTTTGAGATTCCGCGTCGAGTGTTTAAACTGCTTGACACTGGGAATATCCAGCCCACCTTTAGCATAGATCCCGCCCTGAGAATCGCTCACCGCTATCACTCGATAACCAGCCTGCCACAGCAAATCGGCAATAACTACGCCCACATTCCCAAAGCCTTGGACAGCAACGGTGGTGTTTTCCCGCACGGTTTGGAATTTGGGCATTAGGGTTTCGATCGCAAAGAACGTACCCATGCCTGTCGCGGTGTCCCGCCCCAAACTACCGCCCATCGTCAGGGGTTTACCTGTAATGGCGGCGGGGACAATTTTGCGGTGAATCGTATTGTATCGATCGGCCATCCAACCCATAATCATCGAGTTGGTTTGCACGTCTGGGGCGGCAATATCCACATCGGGGCCGATGAAATCGGCGATCTCATTGATATAGCCTCGACTCAGCCGTTCTAGCTCCAATTTGGAGAGTTGTTTGGGATCGATCGTAATCCCGCCTTTGGCACCCCCAAATGGTAAATCTAGTGCCGCACATTTGAACGTCATCCAGAAGGCGAGGGATTTGACTTCATCGAGAGTCACACTGGGATGATAGCGGATACCGCCCTTGGTAGGGCCTCTGGTGTCATCGTAGCGCACTCGATAACCCTGAAACACCTGTAAAGAACCATTGTCCATCCGCACGGGGATGGAAACTTGCAAACTGGATTTAGGGAATTTGAGGCGTTCGATCGCATCTTCAGAAATGGAGATGTGATGAAGAGCTGCATCTAGCCGTTGACTGGCTTCTGCGAATAGAGATTCTGTCATAGTTGTAGAGCGAACTTTGTTGCTGTTCGAGTTGTCATCATCCGTCTATTAGAGCCAAAGTCAAACCAGCTCGTGCAAGCTTGCATACTTACTCACAAGTTCCTCAGACTTTTATTCTACATTGATTGGTGAGCAGCTCAAGAGGTTACGAAATTATGCGATTGACACCCCAAATCATCTGGCAAAATCTCGCCCCGTTGGACACAATTGAAACCAAGATTCACAAACACATCACCAAGCTCGAAAAATTCTCAGATCGGCTGATTGATTGTCGCGTTGTCATCGCAGTGCCCCATCGCCACCATCATCAAGGTAATATTTACCATGTCCAAATTAATTTAACCGTCCCTGGTAATGAGTTAGTCGTCAATCGCCAGCCGCCAACACAGCAGACACATGAAGATCTCCACGTTGCCATTCGCGATGCCTTTGAGAGTGCCGAACGCCAACTCAAGAACTACGCACAGCAACGACGTGGCGAGATTAAAACACATGTAGGAGGTGAAACTGATGCCGAGCGAGACTCGATTCCGCAATCGCACTGAGGCGGGAAAATTATTAGCCAGCGAACTCACCCCGTATGCCAATCGCCCCAATGTCCTCGTGCTCGGAATTCCCCACGGCGGCGTAACAGTAGCCGTTGAGGTGGCAAAGGCACTCAACGCGCCTTTAGATATCTGTCTGGTGCGGAAACTGGGCGTGCCTGGAAATCCAGAACTAGCGATCGGGGCGATTGCCGCTGGTGGGTTTCAGGTGTTGAATGAAGATCTGCTCGATTGGTTGCGAATTTCTGGACATACGATCGCCGAAGTGGCCGATCGAGAACTTCAGGAATTACAACACCACGATCGAATCTATCGGGGCGATCGATCGCCACTGGATATTCGCGATCGGATTGTCATTTTAGTAGATGATGGGTTGTCAACGGGTGCGATGATGCGAGCGGCGATTGGCATACTCAAACCCCAGCAACCACAGCGAATAATTATCGCCGTACCAATTGCGCCGCTGGACACATGCGATCGATTGAGATCTGAAGTCGATGAGGTGGTGTGCCTCATCACCCCCGAACAGTTTTGTGGAATCGGTTTTTGGTACGAAGACTTCGATCTAACCACTGATGAACAAGTATGTGATTTGCTCGATACAGCGACCTGCAATCCTCAAAGATCGATCGCCGAATCGTCGATTTAACGTTAAAAGGAGATCTAGATGTTTAAGAAGATTTTGGTAGCAATAGATGGCTCAGAAATGAGTCATGATGTCTTTAAAACAGCGATCGATATTGCGAAGGCTGACAAAGCTAATCTGGTACTTTTGCATGTCCTATCTTTCGAGGAGCAAAATAGCCTATCGATCCCGATGCCGACTGGATTAGAATATTTTCAAGCAGCCGATAGTGACATGCTAAAACTATATCGAGAACAGTGGCAAACTTACGAACAACAGAGTTTGAATCTATTACGATCGCTGGCAGATCGATCGACTGTAGAAGGCATCACAACCGAATTTCATCAGATTGCTGGTGGCCCTGGTCGAAAAATCTGTGAGTTCGCACTGTCAGAGGATATAGATCTGATTGTAATGGGACACAGGGGCATTTCTGCTCTGAATGAATTTCTGTTAGGCAGTATTAGCAATTATGTTCTTCATCACGCGCCTTGTTCTGTATTGATGAACAAATAAAATCTGAGCTATGACTATCTAAAGATTTAGATTTTGAATACAGAGAATCGAAACAATCCTCACGAGTTCCTCATACTTTTGCCCTATAGTAATAGATAAGCAACCACTAAACTTATTTATCAGTGTGTACTTTAACAAAGAGCAGGGGTTTGCTTGGTTCATGTTCATAGACGGGTTCCCCATCCGAAAATGAATCCGCTAAATCCCTATCCTAATCACCCAATTATTAATTATTAATTAATTTAAACCCATACTCAGATCGAGAGAGGTCTTCTATGTTTTTATTACATCGACCGACTCAAGTACTTGTTGAAATCCTCGAACTTAGCGATCTTTTCGATCCCTTCAAGACTGAGGTACTCGGCATGGCTCATGCTGGCGAAGAACTGCAAGATCCTGCTTTATTTACTAAAGCAGAAATGGGATTTCCATCTGAAGAATCATTACCAATCTGTTGGCTAGATGGTCATTATCGCGAACATCTTCATCTCGGACAGTCCAGAATGGCAGTCTCAACAGGATAAGATCGCCCATTTGAATCGGCGAAGCGATTACCTATGGTAGAATCCGCCAGCAATCGTTTCGTCATCGGCGAAGCTATAGACCTCCTGCGAAAGTAAAAACAAAATCTTTTATAGTATTGTTTTCGTCCATATCTTCCCCTAAAGCCTAAAGCCTAAAACCTAAAACCTGACTTTCGCAGGAAGTCTTATGGAGCCACGGCAATTGTGCCAGTCATTCCGGCTTCTGTATGTCCAGGAATCGTACACCGCAATTTATAGTTTCCTGGCTTCATTGGTACCAATACCCATGCAGCATTAGTACTCGGGCGCAATTCTAACTCTTGAATTGCGCCCTTAATTTCGACATTACCAGCATCAACTTTTTGTGTCCAACTACTGCTGGCAAATTCCATCGCGGTGAAATAATGTTTTTGGGGACTGGAATTAGACAGTAGTAATTTGTACTTTTTGCCTGCTACTAACTGCACTCGATCGGGGAAAAACTTGAGTTCATTAGCAGTATTTCCCAAACTAATTTTGATTTCAGTTGGTGCGGTAACTATCGTTGGCGCAGCCTCTCCTGTGGAGAATCGATCTGCCAGCACCGATGATACTGGGAAACTATAGATTCCTACTACCATCATCAGACAACAACACCAAAATTTAAAATGTTCTAGTGGAAATCTCATAATTATTATCCTGATCTTAGTGAGCGATCTCTGATTCGGTTCGAGATAGTGACAGCAAGTAGTGTCGATTCCTAATATCTTGAGGGTTAACCGCGCCAATTGTCGAAGGATGCTGAGCTAGCTCGATCGTTTCATGCAGATAACCTTTGCCCTGAACCATCAGTGGCAATCCATTCCGTTGTAAAACTTCCTGAATGAGATCGAATGCTACGGGCAAGCGATTGAAGGGTATGTCTGGGAACGCATGATGAACGGCATGATAATTTAGTCCGCCCATCAGCCAGCCGAACCAAGGATAGGTGTCTAGATTGCGACAGGCGTAGAGTTGCGTCAGTTGATAGCCGCCAGTTTGTCCCCACATGCCATAGTGTTCCAATCGATCGCGCATTTGAGCCACCGCCCCAATCGTCCGCTCCAGAATCAGCCAGAACAGCAGGTAGCGACCGATTTCACCCCGTTGACTAAAAAATACCAGCAATCCACCTTGGATCGCGAGTATGCCCGTCAGATCGAGCCAAAGCTGCGTTCGCAATTGCGGCAGTACAGTTCTCAATTTCCAACCATGAATCAACGTTTTGAGAATCAGCCCAATGCCACCAAGCACGAACAGATCCAATAGCCCCTGATGGCGGACATACCAGCGTAGAAGGGGATTTGCTCGCTGGTACTCATCTTGCGTCCACTGCACGCGCTCTGGGTCGCGCAGGTCGATCCCATTCCAGCCGTGATGCAAGCGATGTAGCAGCGTATAGGTGCCATAGGGCCAGAACATCGGCCAGGTGGTCAG
>NZ_JANOJV010000007.1:0-11400 GCF_031418915.1 Chamaesiphon sp. VAR_48_metabat_135_sub
ATCAGTGTAGTAAATGATGGTATCCCCTTCATAAAGCTGAACTCGATCTTCTTCGTATCGAGAATCGACATCTAACCCGATTAACGCCCCTTGGGTATCCAAGCGCGAAATCCGATCTGTAGCTGCTTCCCAGTATAGGGGCGGATTGTGGGCGGCGTTGGTGTAGGTGAGGATTTTAGTTAGCGGATCGTATTCTGAATAAAATAATGTCACAAATCGACTAGAATTTTCTAGATCTTCATACATTACCCGATTGAGGTGCTGGAGGATACGTGCGGGGGAATGACCATTTAGTACCTCGGCGCGGAGCATCCCCCGTGTCATGGTCATAATTAGCCCTGCGGGGACACCTTTACCCATCACATCGCCGATCGTGATACTCCATTTACTGGTGATGGTATTATCATCTGGGTTGTTGGTGAGTCGATCGTAATTAGCAGGGATAAAATCATAGTAGTCGCCACCGACGTGATTAGCATTGAGATAACAGGCTGCTAATTCTAAGCCTGGAATATCTGGAAACTTTTTCGGTAATAATCGCTCTTGAATTTCGGCACCGATTTCTAATTCTCGATCGAGTCGTTCTTTCTTCCGCAATTCTACCGTTAATTCATCATTATGGATCGCGACGGCAGTTTGATCGGCAACTAATTGTAATAGTTTTTGGCGATCTTCCGTCCACTCATAATTCGGATTGCGGGTAAAGACGTATAGTCTACCCCTTTCGCCATTTTCGAGTAAAATTGCGGTCTTGAAAACCTTGACTCGATAGTCGAGATCGAGTTCGATTCGGCTCTCTAATTTTTCCCAAAAATCGGGATGGAAACTAATTTTCCGATCTTCAGATACATCTGTCAAAGTTTGGAAAATTGCTGACTCAATCCGCTGACGTAAATCGTTACAGTTCCCTTCGCCTTGACAATGCAATTGTTGAATCTGCAATTGACCAGTTTTTTTGAATATAATAATTGCTCCACCTTCACCGTCGGTCACACGGGTTATCATTAGGGGAATTAATTCCAAAAACTGATTCAGATTTTTAAAACTTCGCAGCGCGAAACCCAAATTACTCAGTAGCTCGTGAGTTTTCTTTTGTTGACGGTGGAGACTTGCTACTAATTCTTCCAGAGCAGCTACTGACATAATTTGTGGTTCATAATTCATACGGGGTAAGTCCTAACCACTTAATAAAGCCTCAACAAATTCATAGCTAGAAAATGGGCGTAAATCTTCGATACCTTCGCCAGCACCAACAAACCGAATTGGTAAACCCAGTTGTTGAACGACTGCTAGAGCCACGCCACCTTTGGCGGTACCATCTAACTTAGTTAATACTACACCACTTAACTTAGCTGCTTCGGCAAATACCTGCGCCTGACGCAAACCATTTTGTCCTAGAGTAGCATCAAGTACCAATAAAGATTCAACTTGGGCACCATTTGCTTGTTTATCGATAATGCGCCGGATTTTACTCAACTCATCCATCAGATTTTTTTTATTTTGCAATCTTCCGGCAGTATCGACTAATAGTAACTCAGTTCCTCGCGCTTGGGCGGCACTAATTGCATCGAAAACTACGGCGGCGGGATCGGTATTTTGTCCTGGATTGGCAATTACTTCAATTCCACTGCGTTCTCCCCATACTTTTACTTGTTCGACTGCGGCGGCGCGGAAGGTATCGCCAGCGGCAATTAAACATTGATAACCCGAAGATTTAGTCATGTGGGCAAGTTTTCCGATGGTGGTGGTTTTACCAACTCCATTTACGCCGACTAGCAACCAGATATTTAGTTCATTTTGAGTAGGTAAAAATTCGCTGCTGTAATTTTCTTGGAAAGGCTTATCGAGTAAGTCGCGTAAAATTTGTTTGAGGTAAGCGACTGCTTCATCTGGTGGTAAGGATTCCTGGCGTAATTTTGCCTGCAATGTCTCAATTACGTAGTCAGTTGCTTCGACACCAACATCGGCTTGAAGTAATAAAGTCTCGATCGATTCTACCGCATTTGCATTCAGTGGACCTTGACCGATCAGGGCTTTTAATTGATTGACAAATCCCCGTCGAGTTTTATCCAACCCCTGACGTAATTTTTTGAGCCAGTTAATCTCGTCTAATGATACCTGTTCTGGTGTCCGTCCGCGATCGGCCAGCACTTTCGCAGACCATAAGAAATCGTCATCTAGCTCTACATCAGCCGCAGGTGCCTCTGGTGCTTCAGGTTCTATCGCCGTAGCCTTGAGCTGTTCTAATCGCTGTTGACGGTCATCTCGCGCCCAAATGGGGATGCTTTCTTCGCTTGCTGGTGTGTCTTCCGGCTCGTCAACTGTTACATCGGTTTCGCTGTCGGCTGCTTCTAGATCTGGTTCAATATCGGGGCTATCTGTTTCGATTTTCAGCTCATCAACAGGAGCATCACTAGTTTCTACTGTGATTAATTCAGGCTCTGGCTCTACTAAGGATGCTGATTCCTGTTGCTGCTGAATATTTTGGTAGGCTGCTTTCGCCCAAGCTAAATAATCAGTCGCAACTTCCTCACTGACTGTCTGTGATTTCTCTTCCTCTTCTGACGCGACAAGTTCCTCTTCCTCTCCAGCAGATTCTTCTACCTGTTCGGTATCGGGTACTGACTCAGATTCAGATTTATCAAACTTCCGACGAAACCAATCGAAAACCATAATGAATAATGGGTTATGAATTATGAATTAGAACTTACGGGAGGGGGATCTTGGAGTAAATTAAAACATTTTACTCGTAACTTTCGACAGTTCCGAGACTTGCGCCTGGCTTTAATTGTTCGGTAACTCGACGTAAAACACCATTGATTAATTTCCGCCCTTGGTCATCGCTGTAACGCTTTGCCAGTTCTATTGCTTCATTAATAGCGATCCTTTCTTCTAAACCCATGTAGACTATTTCAGCTACTGCGAGTCTGAGAATATCTCGATCGATCTTCGGTAAACGACCTAGCTGCCAATCTACAATACTTTTACTCAAAAGTGTATCGATTTCGGTGGCTTCTTCCGTAGCTTTGACTAATAATTGCAATGCATAATTACGGACATCGGGACGATTAAAATTATTAATTAATTCTGGCATTTCTAAAGCGTGTCCCAGCCTGTCGATCGCCGATCGTACTAACTCGATCGCTTCTGTGGTCATCAGTCTAGCACTATCAACGTCACTAGCTCTAGTTTGACTATTCAATAGCCTGTCGTTACTGCGCTGTAATTCTGCTGTGGCTGCTTCTAATGCTTCTTGAGTCTCTTCTCTAAGGGTAGAGATTGCTTTTACCATCATCTCTTCCAAAGTTAGCTGAAACTCGCGTGGTTGTTCTCGCGCTATTTTCTTATGCGCCTTCGATAACTGGGGTAGGGCTAGCAGAGCTAACTCACGAGCGATAGTTTGAGCTTTCATAGAGACGGGTCGATTAGCGATGGCAAAGCCCCTGATTATACCATGAATAGAAACGAAAATGCAGGAGCTAAGTCGCGCACTAGTAATTTATTTAAGCAAATTTTAAAATCTATAAAATCGAGAAAAAGCTAAAATAACGAGTATGCGTCTAATTGCCATCAAAACCCTCAGAAACGAGGCTTACACATATCTCGATGCCAAAAAAGCTGTTGAAGCTTGGTATACAGTGATAAAAAGCTCCGATTGGTCTAGCTTGGAAGACATCCGTAAAGTATATCGAGATGCTGAAGCTGTTGGTAACTTTACTGTTTTCAACATCAAAGGAAATAATTATCGCTTAATTGTAGGTATTAATTATGTGAAACAGCGAGTTTACTTTAAATACTTTTTAACCCACGCTGAATACGATAAGGATGTCTGGAAAAATGACCCAAACTATTAATCTCAAAGTGTATAGTCAGCTTGTTGCAGAAGTAACGCCAAAGATAATTGAAACGGAGGCTGAGTACGAACAATTTTTAGCTGTAGCCGAACGATTGACATTTAAACAAGACCAAACCCCTGAAGAATCGGCACTATACGATCTCGTTACGATGTTAGTGGAAACTTACGAGGCACAACACTATACGATCGATGAGTCTTCTCCTGCTGAAATTTTACTACATATCATCGAATCTAGTGGCATAAATCGGACAGATTTAGTAGAAATTTTTAGCTCTAGCGATACTCTAACACAAGTGTTGGCGGGACAGAAGCCAATTAATACCGTTCAGGCGCAGGCTCTAGCGGAGCGATTTAAGCTATCTCCACAGCTATTTTTGACTCGGTAAACAGTTTGACGGTAATATTTCTCTTGAAAATGATTTAGGATTGAGGGCGGAATTTTGTAGTGAGTGCTTCCGCGAAAATAGCCCAGGATTCTGATAAGATCGATGCGATCGAGGAGCCTAATTATGAAGATTATAGTTAATAAATATAAATTTAATCGATTGCTGAGTCTAATTAATAGACAATTAGGGATCGTATTTTGTGCGATCGCGATCGTGCTATCTGGTTGTGTCAAGTATGATACTGGTGTCAATTTTTCTAGTCTCAATTATGGAGAGATTGTCGAACACATTCAACTTGGCGAACAATTAAATAGTTTCAGTCAAAATGCAGTCCAAACATGGGTAGCAAGTATCGAGCAGCGAGCGAGACAAGCGGAAGGGAAGATCGAGCGGTTGACAGATCGGGAACTCCAAGTAACTATTCCTTTTAATAATGCCCAAGATTTAGTCACTAAGATCGATCGATATTTTAATCCGAATCTGGCTAATACGGAATCTGGATCGAAGTTCAATTCTCACATGCAAATTAATCAGAGTAACTTCTTACTAGTAGTGAGAAGTCACCTGATCTATGATATCGATCTGCGCGCACTCTCGATCGAATCTAGCGATCCAAAAGTCTCTGTTGCATCGGATAATTTTGTCGATCTCGATTTTAGCCTCCAAAGCCCTTGGGGTGTAAAAAATAGTGATGCTCCTGGAAATATTGTTGGTGTCAAAACGACGAACGATCGTCAAATGACTTGGCAACTTAAACCTGGAGAAATCAATCATATCGACGCTATATTTTGGTTGCCTAATTCACTGGGAATCGGGGCAATATTTATTATTTTAATCAGTGGTGGTGGTTATTATCTTAAATACCGTCAACTACCTTGGCAGCTTTGATAATTGATAATTGCCATCTGAGTATGTCCGCGAGTCGAACCTTAAATAGCTCGATATTCGATGTTATTTTTTAATCTTGTTTACTACACCTTTACTGCTATAAAAGAGCTTGAATTTAGACACAGAAAGTAATCAAAAGCTTGCTACTAAGGGACTAATTATCGTTTTTGCGATATCGATAGTGCTGCGTTTTTGGGGATTGGGAAGATTCAATGTATTTGTATTCGATGAGATTTACTATGCTAAGTTCGCAAATAACTATCTCACGAATACACCATTTTTTAATTCACATCCGCCACTCAGTCAATATCTAATTGCGATCGGTATTTGGATCGGAGATCGACTACCTATCGGGCAAGATACCACAAATAATCTGACAGGCTCGTTGCATTCAACATTTAGTTATCGCTGGATGAATGCTTTTTTTGGTTCGTTGATTCCGCCACTAGTTGCTGGATTAGCTTATCAATTAAGTCAGCGGATGAGTTCTGCTTTTTTGGCTGCTTTATTTATTAGTCTAGATGGATTATTTTTAATTGAATCTCGCTATGCATTAAATAACATTTTCTTAGTTTTATTTGGATTATTGGGACAGTTTTTATTATTACTAGCTAATAGAAATAATCAAAAATATGACCGATTAATTATCCTAGGTGCTGGTATCTCTTTCGGTGCGTCAGTCTCTTGTAAATGGAATGGTTTGTCCTTTTTATTGGGTGCATATATTCTCATAATCATAGCAAAAGTATGGAGATCGATCGAGTCAAATCGCCAATCCTCGATCGTCACTAATTCCCAATTATTTAGATTAGCTAATATTCCTATAATTGAAGTTTTTATTAGCCTAGTAATTGTCCCACTTTTTACTTATAGTGTATTGTGGATTCCTCATCTAATTCAGAATCCAGAACCCAATTTTATCGATGTCCAGTGGTCGATTTTTAACTATCACGAACAAGTTAATAATGGCTCTGGTGTTCATCCATACTGTGCAAATTGGTATACTTGGCCGCTATTAATGCGTCCGTTAGCTTATTATTTTACAGAGTACAAACCAAACTATTATTACGATGTCCATGCAATGGGTAATCCACTATTATGGTGGTTGGCTCTGGCTGCAATTTTTGGATCGATTTGGATAATTATTAAAAATTCGTGGTTAATTATTCAAAATAATATTTTAGCACCGATTCGAGAACTCAATATTAGTTACATTAGCGTGCCATTATTTATAGTAGTTAACTATGCGGCTAATCTATTACCCTGGGTAAAAGTTACTCGCTGTTTATTTATTTATCACTATATGGGTGCCGTGTTATTTGCTATTATGGGTTTAGGATGGTTGGTAGATGTATCATTGCGGAGTAGTTCTAAATTATGGCAAGCAGCGGGATTGACAACGATTTTTAGTATCGCTGGTGCTTTTGTGTTTTGGTTGCCGATTTATCTGGGATTATCGATCGAGAAAAACGATTTACACTACCGACTATGGGATTTTTGGATCTTTAATTGGATCTAAATATTTCTACATTTTTGATTTCCGCAGCAGGTAGGGGTAATTCATGAATTACCCCTACCTGCTGCGGAAATCATGCATCAGTCTCTAATTTCAGTCCTCGGATTGATAGATCTAAAAGCTCGATCGGGTGTAGAATTTTAGTCTGATGACCTTGTAATTCTAAATGTTTGGCGATTTGCAGAGTACAACCAGGATTTGCCGAGGCGATAATTGTCGCTCCGGTATTGACTAGATTCTTAACTTTTAGAGTACCTAATTCGTTGGCTGTTTCTGGCTGGAGCATATTATAAACGCCAGCACTTCCACAACATAAGGCTGCATCTAACGGCTCTGTTAGTGTGACATTTGGGATTTGGTTGAGGAGTTGGCGGGGTTGGCTGCTAATTTTTTGTCCGTGCAATAAGTGACAAGCATCTTGATAAACTAGAGTGAGTCGATCGTTAGAGATGGGTGATAGTGGAGTAGTGAGTTTGGCTTCAACTAAAAATTCTTGGACATCTCTAACTTTAGCTGAGAAATCGATCGCTTTTTGAGCATATTCAGGATCGTCTTGCAGCAATTCGCCGTATTCTTTTAATGTATGTCCGCAACCAGCCGCATTGATAATAATAGCATCAACATTTGTTTCGGCAAAATTGTCAATCATTTGTCTAGCGAGGGTTTTTGCTTGTTCTTCTTCGCCTTGATGATGGGGTAAAGCCGCGCAACAGCCTTGAGATTGAGGGATGACTATTTCGCAACCATTAGCCGTCAAAACTCGAACGGTAGCTTGATTGACTCGATCGAAAAATAGCTTTTGAACGCAACCTAAAATCATCCCCACTCTATACCTTTTCGTACCTTGAGCGGGAATTAATTCGGGTAAAGTATCCTGAAACGTACTAAGAGACAATTCAGGAAGATTTGCTTCCATTCCCGCTAAGTGAGGCGAAACTTTTTCGAGGATTCCTGTCTGTTTAACAAGTTTTTGTAAGCCGAGTTTCTGATAAACAAATAGGGGAATCAGTAACAACCGCAGCCGATTTGGATAGGGAAATAAGCCAAAGATAAATTGTCGATATAACCGCTCTACTAATGGACGAGGATGATTGCGGGCAATTTGCGATCGCATCGACGTAATTAGTTTATCGTACTGCACCCCCGACGGGCAGGTAGTCGTGCAAGCCAAGCAACCAAGGCAACTATCAAAATGACTGACAACCGCAGGCGTAAGTTCGATTTCGCCCTTATTCAGAGCATCCATCATGTACACTCGCCCCCGTGGTGAATCCATCTCTGTACCCAAAACACGGTAACTAGGGCATGTAGAGAGACAAAACCCACAATGTACGCAAGCATCAATTAGTTTAGCTTCGGGCGGATGTTGGGTATCGAGAGTGGGAGACTGCATGATGGTAATTGTTGGAGCTAGTTAAATTAAATAGTGAGGTATGGGGTAAAGGGTAAAGGGTAAAGGGTAAGGGGTAAAGGGTAAGGGGTAAAGGTGGTTAAATCAATTTAATTGGTTTAACGATCAATTATCAATTGATTTAACTACCCATTTCCACAAAGGATGAGAACTACCTTGTTTGCGAATATTGCCAACTTGTTGGATTAGTCGCTGTTGTTCTTTTTTGGGTAAGCCCCAGATAATATTCCGACTTTGCCAAACTAAGGTACCAGTCATCATCCCCACACATAGACATAAACCAATCGCGGGAACAAGATTGAAGATCAGTCCATATTTGACAGCAGCCCAGGTAAAATCTTCTTGGATGAGACTTATAGGGTAGCGCAGTTCCCACAGGCTGTAGAGACCAATCGTGAACCACGTCAACGCGATTACTGCCCATCTACCATAGAGATTTAGACGGTAGAGATTATCGATTTGGTTTTTAAAAATCGGATCGAGTTCGATTTCTGGGGCTAATTCGGCGGGAGAAGATTCGATAGGATTTAGTCTAGACATAGATCCTAAGCGTCAGAACTCACCACTACTGCATCAGGTTTCATGGGATGATTTTTGCGCCACCAACCAAAGAGGGTACTAGCGATAAAAATACTAGAGTAAGCTCCTGCCGTAAACCCAATAATCAAGCACAAGGCAAAGTTTTTGAGGGTATCACCACCGAATAAGTAGATGGATAGCAGGGTGAGCAGAACTGTCAGAGTGGTGTTAATCGATCGAGACATGGTTTGATTGATACTATCATCTACGATCTGGTCAATTGGTTGGTCTGGATGGAGGCTAATTACTTCGCGGATTCGATCGTAAATAACCACTGTGTCGTTAACAGAAAAGCCGATAATTGTCAAGAGTGCGACGACAAATAAACTATCGATTTCGACACCACCAACTAAACCTAAGACTGAGAACACTCCAGTAGTAATTAATACATCGTGGAAGAGAGCGACAAAGGCAAAGAAAGCGTAGTCAAATTTAAAGCGGAAGGTTAGATATAATAGGATTAATCCAAATGATAACCCGATCGCAACTAAACCATTTTGGAATAATTCTTGCCCTAGAGTTGGCCCCACTGTATCATTCTGAGTTTTCTTGGGATCGAATTTACCAATTTTTTCGCTCAGAGCTACTTCTAGCTTTGTTCTCGCATCAACTTTGAGATCTTTAGTTCTGATCGATAAGCCTGTAGAATCTTTGCCAACTACCTGAATAATCGGATCGACAATGCCTTGATTTTTGACTAGTTCGCGGACAATAGCAATATCGATCGGTTTACAATTACTAGCAATAGAACAATCTAGTTCATACTGTAATTTAGATCCACCTGTAAAGTCTAATCCTCGGCGTAAAGGCGATCCAATCTCTGGATTCGTCCACGATAAGATCATCGAAACAATCCCTGTCAAAATGAGTAAGCTCGATAGCGTCCACCACCATTTACGCTGTTTGGTAACACTGAATTTTTTCATATAGTTGGATTTATTATTTATAATAGAGCTGAGATTTTTACCCCCAACGCCCTTATAAAGGGGGGCTTTACTCCCTCCCCTGCGTGGTGCGCTAACACGTGCCCTAGGAACGCGAACAGCGAGCGCATCCGTTTTACAAGGGGAGGGCTGGGGTGGGGTAAAATCTAGACATTTACACGAGAATTTTAGACGGATTAAATCAGTTTTACTTAGTTGCTAAACTGGGTACGTTTGGTGCAAACAACTGAGTTCTTTGACGCAAGGCTGGGAAACCTAATACTAATAACAGTAGAAAAGTGCGGGTACAAGTGAGGGAAGTAAATAGACTGATTGCTACCCCAACAGCCAAGGTAACAGCATATCCTTTTACTAATCCCGAACCGAGGAAAAACAACGCCCCGCAAGAAATAAGCGTCGTAACATGGCTATCCAAAATACTATCAAAAGCGCGGTGAAAACCAGACTCTACCGACTTGTACAAAGTTTTACCCGTCTGGAGTTCTTCACGAGTGCGCTCGAAGATCAGCACGTTAGCATCTACAGCCATCCCGATACTCAGAATAAATCCGGCAATTCCTGGGAGCGTCAAAGTTACATCCAGAATATTAAAAGCAGCTAGTGATAACAGCGTGTAAATTACTAAGGCAATGTCAGCTACGATCCCAGGTAGTCGATAGTATACACCCATGAAAATGGCTACCAATGCTAATCCACCGAGTCCAGCATAGATACTGCTTTGAATGCTATCTCGTCCGAGTGTTGCGCCTACTGTGCGATTTTCGACGATTTCGACAGGAACTGGGAGCGAACCACCTCTGAGTTGCACTGCCAAATTTTGGGCGGTTTCGGTGGTAAAGTTACCTGTAATTACTGCCTTACCGCCAGTAATACCCGTAGCGGCAAATGTAGGGCCGACAGTCGGGGTACTAATTGGGACATTATCTAAGAAGACACCGATCGATCGACCAGTTCCGGCTAAACTTTTAGTCATCTTGGCAAAAGCCTCGCCACCAGCACTATCGAATTCTAGTGCTACTTCCCAAGCGTCAGCCGATAGTGGTTGTGGGCTAGCATTAGTGAGCTGTTTACCAGTAATTGTTGCTTTGTCGAATAATTTACTAATCTCAGTATATTGTTTCTCGATCGTGACTTGATTTTCGGCGATCGCTTGCTTATCTGTAGATTTAGTTTTTTTGAGGATTGCTTGTTTGGCTTTCGCCTCATTGAGGACTGCCAGTTCCGCGCCTAATTGTCCTTCGGTACCTACTTTTTGCTCGCGAAATTCGAGTTGGGCGGTACCACCTAATACTCGTTCTGCTTGTTGAGGATCGTTGACACCAGGTAATTGAACTAAAATCTGATTATTCCCCGCAGACTGGATCAGTGCTTCGGATACACCCAAACCATTAATCCGATTTTCGATCACCTTTTGGACAGCATCGATATCCAGTTGACTAATCGTCGGATGTTCTTTGGTAGGTTTCACCTGAATAGTCAATTGCGAACCTCCTTGCAAATCTAATCCCAAGCGCATCGGCTTATTAAATAGCAGCGTAATCGCGGCGATAACGAGGACTATAATTAAGCCTAAAATAACTCGCTGTTTTTGCATAGTAAATATAGATTAGTTATTTTAATTGAGGGGGGAGGGGGAGTTTGGAGAGGAGGGAGGAGATTTAGAAAATATCAATGCCCGAATAACTAATAACTAATGACTAAGTATTAGAATCATTCCTCCCTCCCCGCTCCCCGCTCCTCGCTCCCCGCTCCCCGCTCTTCTAGAGTTTACCATCAACCATTTTTTCGATCGCTTCAGCAATCTGTGGTGGTTGAATAAT
>NZ_JANOJV010000008.1:0-13843 GCF_031418915.1 Chamaesiphon sp. VAR_48_metabat_135_sub
CGATCCAGATGAGGCTCGATCGATCTTAGCCACTGCTCCTGGTGTAAAATTAGTAGAAGACTGGAAAGCGAATTATTTTCCGATGCCGATCGATGCTTCGGGTAAAGATGAGGTATTAGTCGGACGAATTCGTCAGGATATTTCTCATGCTAACGGTTTGGAATTGTGGCTCTGCGGCGATCAAATCCGCAAGGGTGCGGCGTTGAATGCCGTGCAGATTGCCGAATTGATAATTGAAAAGAATTGGCTCAAACGGAAGTAGGTAGATCGATCTATTTCGGAGATTTTTACCCCACCCCAACCCTCCCCTTATAAAGGGGAGGGAGTTAAAGCCCCCCTTTATAAGGGGGGTTGGGGGGTAAAAATCTACGCAGCCAATCAAGCATCATTCGTATGGGTAGAGCGATATTGACACCCAACAGCCATTCAAGCATTATTAGTCGGTTAGGGCGGGTTTGAATGAGATTTTTAGTTCATTCGTCATCGGTAGCATAAACCCACCCCTACAGATCCTCCCCCCTCCCCCCTCATATGACAATTGATTTCGGACGAGTCATCACAGCAATGGTTACACCCTTCGATAAAGAGGGAAATGTTCACTATGCAGAAGCAGAGAGATTAGCGGCGTATTTAGCCGACAATGGTTCCGATGGAATTGTCGTCTGTGGAACGACGGGAGAATCGCCAACCCTGAGTTGGGATGAAGAGTACGAGCTGTTTCAAATCGTCAAAAAGGCGGTGGCGGGTAAATCAAAAGTAATTGCAGGTACCGGATCGAATTCTACGAGTGAGGCGATCGAAGCAACCCAAAAAGCTGCTAAACTAGGAGTAGATGGCAGCCTCCAGGTAGTACCTTATTATAACAAGCCGCCACAAGTTGGTTTATATCAGCATTTCGCCGCGATCGCCGCAGCCTGCGATTTACCGATGATGCTCTACAATATCCCTGGGCGCACTGGACAAGCACTAGAACCAGAGACAATTGCTAAACTAGCTAAATTAGACGGAATTGTTGCAATCAAGGAATCCACGGGTAATCTAGATATAGCCAGTCAAATTCGCAGCCTTACCCCACCAGATTTTGCAATTTATTCAGGTGATGATTCCTTAACCCTACCCATTCTTTCAGTTGGTGGTGTCGGAGTCGTCAGCGTTGCTAGTCATTTAGTCGGAAACCAAATCCAGTCAATGATTTCGGCATTTGCATCTGGTCAAAATCAGGTAGCAACTCAACTTCATATCAAAATGTTACCACTGTTCAAAGGTCTATTCTTCGCACCCAACCCCATGCCAATTAAAGCCGCTCTAAAACTCCAAGGCTGGGAAGTAGGTGGACTCCGCCTCCCCATGTGTGAGTTACCAGCAGAATCATTACCCCATCTCCAACAATTACTTCAACACCAAGGATTAATTTAGAAGTATTTTAAATTGAGATCTAGTTCTCTATTTCTGCAACAATATTACCTCTTATCTCCCAACTCCCAACTGAACTTATTGACCGATCGACAATATTATGATACAACTAAGATAACGAGAAAAAATTGTCAATTAGCTCAGAAACCGCCAGGCTAAAACTTGACAAATAAACAGCATAAGCTGGGTCAACAGCATAGGGTTAAAACCTATTAAATTATAGAAATATCGAAAGTCGATCGGAAGGTGAGAAACCAAGCCTTAGTACTTACGATCTATGTTCGGCGTTAGATTTAAATATTCAGTTAGTTTAATAATAGCCAGTGCAAATTTCCAGCGCATAGTTTCAGCTTGTTAATCAGTTATGTTATCTTTACGATCCTTGAGGGTAGAGCGTTACAGCGGCTACCATCTATCTTATCGTTCAGTTGTAGAGTAACTGGGAAAAGTAAGCTAACTTGCGGTTCTCCCATGGAGAGGCTCTCGGGAACGAAATCACTGCGGTGGTTTATATAAATCTTCGGTCTTAACTAATCGGTAAGACAGCTAACACCAGTCAATCCGCTGCGATTAGTTAATCGATAGAAGCAACAGTTTTGTCAAACAATTTATCTAATCTATATCTAAATTATCTAAATGCGCCCAATCATTAAATCATCCGTAGCACCAGCCGTTAAAAAAAATCCGAATGAACCTACACTCAAAATCATCCCATTGGGTGGTTTGCATGAGATTGGTAAAAACACTTGCGTCTTTGAAATCAACGACGAAATATTATTATTAGATGCTGGATTGGCTTTCCCTACCGATGGAATGCACGGTATCAATATCGTCTTGCCAGATATGACTTATCTGCGCGAAAATCAGCACAAAATCAAAGGGATGATCGTCACCCACGGACATGAAGATCATATCGGGGGAATCCCTTATCATCTCAAGCAATTTGACATCCCCATTATTTATGGTCCTCGCTTAGCGATGGCTCTATTGCAAGGTAAATTAGAAGAAGCTGGCGTAGCTGACAGAACTAAAATTAAGACAGTCGCTCCCCGTGATATCGTCAGAATTGGCGAATCATTTTTCGTCGAGTTTATCAGAAATACTCACTCGATCGCCGATAGCTTTACAGTCGCGCTGCATACTCCCGTCGGCGTGGTTATTCACACCGGAGATTTCAAATTCGACCATACCCCTGTCGATGGCGAGGCGTATGATTACGCTAAACTAGCAGAGCATGGCGAAAAAGGCGTATTGTGTCTGATTAGTGACTCCACCAACTCCGAAATACCAGGATTCACCCCCTCCGAGCGTTCCGTATTCCCCAACCTCGAACGGTTTATTAGTGTCGCCAAAGGACGAGTAATGGTGACAACCTTCTCATCCTCCGTTCACCGGATCAACATGACGATCGAGATCGCCATGAAGTACAATCGGAAAGTCTGCGTTGTTGGTCGATCGATGCTCAACGTAATCGCTCATGCTCGGAACCTCGGCTATATCAATTGTCCCGATAACGTCTTTGAGCCACTCCAATCAGCCAATCATCTCCCCGATAATCAAGTCCTGGTATTAACCACCGGATCTCAGGGTGAAACCCTCGCCGCGATGACTCGGATTGCGAATGGGCAACATCGCCAAGTCAAGATCCGCAAAGGTGACACAATTCTCTTCTCAGCTAACCCAATTCCAGGCAACACCATCGCTGTAGTCAACACCATTGACAAATTGATGATGCAGGGTGCTAACGTCATCTACGGGCGCGATAAAGGGATTCACGTTTCTGGACATGGTTGTCAGGAAGATCAGAAATTGATGTTGAGCTTGACTCGCCCTAAATACTTCATCCCCGTTCACGGCGAACACCGGATGTTAATCAAACATTCTCAAACCGCTCAAAGTACTGGTATTCCAGCCGAG
Source organism: Chamaesiphon sp. VAR_48_metabat_135_sub (assembly GCF_031418915.1). NCBI lineage: Bacteria > Bacillati > Cyanobacteriota > Cyanophyceae > Gomontiellales > Chamaesiphonaceae > Chamaesiphon > Chamaesiphon sp. VAR_48_metabat_135_sub. The sequence goes on from NZ_JANOJV010000008.1 coordinate 3,331, forward strand.
AACATGGTAATCATCGATAACGGTGATATCGTCGAACTAACTGAAAATAGTATTTGTAAAGCTGGTAAAGTACCTTCCGGTATTCAACTAGTCGATAATGCGGGTATCGTCCACGACCAAGCGCAGGTAATGGAAGAACGCAAACAGCTTGCTGGTGATGGTGTCGTCACTGTTGCTCTAGCGATCGGTCTAGATGGTAAGATGATGGTCAAGCCTCAGGTTAATCTCCGAGGGGTAGTGACTGCGGTAGAGCAATCATTAATTTCAGCATTAATTCAAAAAACGATCGAGAACTGCTTGATCGATCGATGGGACAGATTCGCTCGTACATTTGAATCTGGTCAGCGTGAAATCGACTGGGCTGGATTGCAAATCGAATTAGAATCGGCACTCCAACGTTTAGTTCGTCGCGAATTGCAAAGTAAGCCGCTGCTGGTATTGATGATGCAGACTCCAGAAGACGGTTCTACTCCTCGCAAGGCGAGTGTCGGTACTAGCGAGCGTGCTAACGACCTTGTCGGTGCTGGTACGGGTTCTATTCCTGCGCCAATCGGTCGTCGCAAGCAACGTTCGACTGCAAAAGTTGGCTCTTAAATTAGCGATCTAAAGTTACTGAGGATTGATGGTAGGGAAATTCATGAATTTCCCTACCATCAATTTTCAGTTGTAGATAAAGTTGGGGCTAAATTCATCCTAATTTAGTGAATAGATATTACCATCAACTAACAGACGGGTAATGCCCTTCGATCGAAGATGCTGAGTAGTTTTATGAAAGACGCGACTATCTGGCACCTTAATTACTCTTTGTGTGCGTTGATTGGAGAATCTTTTTGCCACTCGATGATTGTCAAAAATGGGTAAAGTCCGTTGTTGAATTTCTTCGCTGGAAATCTGTCCGAGATCGGCAAAATCTTTGAGTGGACGAACGATTAGTTCGGCAAACTTATCGATCACGATATAGCAAGTACGGGGTAGAGTAGCTTGCGAAAGCGGCGTGACTTGGACGTGCAAACAATCTTCCGTTAAAAGTCGATTGCGATCCAGTTGCTGATAAGAACTCGAAGATTCTTCTTCATCATCCTCTTCCGCAAATTCATCGTCATCATCTCCATCGGCGATTTCTTCACCAAACATTGCCGCTAAAACATTGACATCTTCTGTATTGTCATCAGCATCCTCTTCAATCTCATCTGTGGAAATATCTAGTGGTGAAGGTACATCTACTGGGGTAGAGTAGCGATGTTCTGAATCGGCAATTATTTCCCGCAATATTGGCGTGCGCGGAGTTGGTGGTGGGATAATTAGTTTTGATGGCGTATTGATGACTGCAATATCGAGATCGCGATCTACTGGCAAAGAAAGTTTGGGAGAAATTTCGTCTGGTAGCAGATCGAGATCTGTCACTATTGGCGATGGTTTTGCCAACTTGGTTGGTTCATCCCGATCTGCAGTCAATGGTGCTGAGGATCGACGACGCACGCGACGATTGACACTGTTATCTTCAGTAAATTTCGATGCATCGGGATCGTTGCTCTGTTCGAGAGACTGCTGGTACTGACTAGCACTAAGCGTAGCCGCAGTAGCCGAGTCGAAGTACGCTAACGATTCAGGGTGAGTCGTACCGTAGTTAATCTCTAGTTCTGTTTGTACTGTTGTTGGCACAACAACGCTCGGCTCGTCTGTCGTTGTCAGGCTTTCTTCTTCTCCACCTGCTTTAGATCCTCGCTTTTGCTGGATCAGGATCTCATATTCGACTTCGGGAATACTCGTTTTGAGGATGCGACTAATGGTGGAATTGCTGACTCCATAACGAATTGCTAGAGATGCGGTGGTATCTCCAGCTTGACGATAGAGATCGACAATCTCCAACTTATCTGCATCCGTAATTTTTTTAGAACTCATATTGTCAATTAATAGCAGTCCGTCGGCGAGCTAGACGGCGAGCACGAATGGAGTTATCAAATTCTAGCGCGGCAGCAATGCCAAACTGCACGATGCCAAAAATCCAGAACACTTCTATGATAAAGCCACTTTCGTATCCTTGCACCCGATCGTTGGCGTAAGCGAACCAAGTATCGGCAATATAAAAACATAATACCGCTTGAGCGGTCGTCCGCCAGGGTAATCCCAATTTACCACCCCAAAACCCCAAAAATAGAATTGCGGCAAAAGTTAGCAGTACTAAATCGCACAGCACATAAAATAAATTGAAGGTATTGATGAATGGCTGCATCGATCGATCGATCGCTAGTACCCAGTCAGGTGGACGTTGAGAGGGTGCGATATTGTTGCGACTGGCGATTGCTTGACTGGGAATTTTTGGGGCACTCACTGCGGCAATTTGGTTGTGCATAGATCCATGCCGTCTGTTAACAATCGAAATTGTTGTGGGTGGTAGGATCTCCGCTCTAGCTGGGAGCGTAGTTAGCCAACAACCTATCGTCAAACCTACCGCAGCAATAACCGTAACGAGAACCCATTGCTGACGCTCTAACTGGACATCTCGATCGAGAATTGCCAGCCTCACCCCGGCAATCAGAATTAAGTAGAATAACACAAAAAAAAGATTTCCAGCGGAAGCTGCTGGATCTAATCCCCAGCACAATTCCCACAAACAAAACCAGAGATTGCCGATAAAAAAACTAAATATCGCGATCGCAAATAATAACCAAACGGCTCTACCGCTGGAAATATCTGGACTTTGCCAGTTTCGCAAACATAGGCAACCAGATACCAGTAATCCAATTTCTTCTAATCCAGTGGTAGTCAAAATAAACCATCCGGGACGAGCGATACTTGCATCGACGACACTAAAGTTTAGATAGATTACCAAAGAAATTGCCGACCAAATCAGTCCCCAATAAATAATATATTCGGCACTGAGCCAAGTTTGGATGCTCGATTTATCTGGGGATGATTTAGTCATTTGGATTTTGGCTGTGGACAATCTGAATAATAGATCGAGTTAATTTAAGTTGCTATGAGGATTAGTGGATAGTGGATAGCGAATAATGAATTTAATTTGGAGGTAAGTGAGTCTTTTCTTTTCTCATATCCCGACACTAACAAGAATTAACAGCGATCGACGTGGGTTAAATATCTAAAATATCTGTTAATGTCGATCGCAGTCGTTCTGGCATAGTTTGGATAATCTCAATCGTCAATTCAGTGCCAAATTGCCGACCAATTTTTTTCTGAGTGAGATGATAGAGTTGGCGATCGAATTTAATCAAGTCTATTGCTGACAAATATTCTAGTCTGGCTGAATCCAGCGGTTCGATCGCTAATAATCGATCGAGGTCTATCCCAGATTGGATTTGTGGAGTTACCGTCAATAAATCCTCCGTAAATACTTCTAATTGTTTGTCTCCCAATAAATCTTGCCACTGTAACCATAGTTCTTGAAATAACCAAATACTAGCTTGTTGCAATTCTAAAACCTCCGCCTCGCGCCTGGATTTCCAATTAGAGCTGGATGGATTGAGTGTCAAATCTAGTTTCCATAGCGAATAATAGCCAACCTCTGCAACCAACAAATATCGATCTGTCGTCGATTTATTTGACCCATCGCTACTTGATTCGTTGGCGAAGCCTTCCAGAATGGAAATCGATTGCTGCAATTTTTGTTCGGCTCGTTCGATCTTATGACTGGCAAAAACTCGAACTAAGTCGTAAATTTGCTGATGATAATTGAGTCTCAGCACCGATCTTCCATCTCCAGGATGGGGCGCAATTTCAATATTTACTAGTTGTGGATCGATGATTGACATATTCGGGTTCTCCAGGGGAGAGATTGCGCCTGCGACAGGCTTACGCCAACGCTAAATTACTAGCTATAGCTTTTAAACTATCGCCGAACTAGTATAATTAAACACTGAATGTTTGAATATTACCTAGAGTAATATTGCCGATCTCCGAACTGGATCGATCGCACCTGAAAACACATGTTCGCAGATTTGACACTTGACATTACTGCGATCGTTGCTAAAGTATGCTATAGTATTGTGCTAGTGTGGGTGAATAGCTCAGTCGGATAGAGCAACTGCCTTCTAAGCAGTCGGTCGGGGGTTCAAGTCCCTCTTCACCCGTGGTCTAAAGTCATGTCATCTTCAGGACAGTTCGATCGATTAGAGACAGTCGATCGGGTGTCGTGTGAGAATTTTTTAGGTGCTTACTGCCGTAAAGACAATCTTTGGCCTGGAGCTACCTGCTGAATATGAAATATATATCTCTGAGCAGTTTAGCTGATGATAGAATGCCGATATTGCCATAAGATCGGCATTCTAATGGTATCAGTTAGCTAGACAATCGGGTCGGATTTACATATTCAACATTTCTTCATGCAGAAACAAGTTATTGCTTCTCTTATCGGTATTGGCATCGCAACATCAATAAGATCGATCGATCCCATTCGCGTCCTTGCTCTGAGTCCAACGGCAAATACCACCGATAAAATTGTATTTATCAAAACTCAATCGGGGCAAGGCTCTGGAGTCATAATTAAACATGTTGGCGAGACTTATACAGTTTTAACCGCCGCCCATGTTGTTAACGATCTCAAAAATGCCCCACTAGAAATTATCACACCCGATCGACAAGAATATACTGCCAATGCCAGTGAAGTAAAAATCGCCCCCGATGCACTCGATCTTGCTACGATCACCTTCCAGAGCCAACAGCATTATCTCGTCGCCGAACTGGGCGATTCCAATACCATCGATAAAGGACAACCAATTTTTGCGGCGGGATTTCAGGGCAAATCATTAAAATTTTACCCAGGCACAGTTGTGGCAATCAGTCACCAGTCTCAAGATCGGGGTTATGGGTTAGCCATTGGCACTGCGGAAATTTTACCAGGCATGAGTGGCGGGGGATTATTCAGTCAGACGGGTACCTTGATTGGGATTAATGGCAAAAGTATCGGGACAATCGATACCGCTAATCAGCACCATCGCCAAAATCGCGTTAAACCAGTGAGCGGTTTAGCAATTCCGATTAATACTTTTACTCAAATTGCCAGTCAACTAAATGTAGATCTGGGAGACAATCTACCACTCCCCATATCATCGGCAATCACCGCCGATGATTTTTTTATCACTGCTGGTAACAAGTCTCAAAAAGGTGATTATCATGGTGCAATCGCTGATTACGATCGCGTCTTAGTCATGAATCCCCACTTTGGGGAAGTTTATTTTCGGCGGGGAATCGCTCACAGTTTGCTCAAAAATTGGCAAGGAGCCGAAGCAGATTATACTCGCGCGATCGAAATTGAGCCAGGTTATGCGGAAGCCTATCTACATCGGGGAAATATGCGAAATATTCTTCGCAATTGGCATGGTGCAAAATCGGACTTCGATGCTGCAATCGCGCTCGATCCCAATATTTTATCTGCTTATGTTGGCAGAGGAATTTCCCGGTGTGAATCAAATGATTGCCAAGGTGGAATCAATGATTTTGATCGGGTGATCTCGCGGGATCGATCGGCTGCTGATGCTTATCTCCATCGCGGTTTTGCCTACCACCGCCTAGGAGCGATCCGAGCGACGATCGATAATTATACGACTGCTGCAGATCTATATCGACAACAAGGCAAAGATCGTGAATATCTGGAGACGGTGCAGAAAATTAAGAAGTTGGTTCGGGGTTAGGGGTTAGGCTTTAGGCTATAAGACGATTATTGCATTCTGTTAATTTCCTAACACCTAAAGCCTAACACCTAATTTTACGGCGTAAACTAAAATGTTCAGTTATGCTAGAAATATTAATCTAAGTTGAGAGCGATCGCGGTATATGCGGAAACTGTTAATCTTGTGCTTATTTTGCTTAGGCATAGGTTTTGCTATCTTTAACTTCCAAGGATTGGCAACCACAGGAGAATTTGACTCCCTCGTCATTGATTTTAAAGAAAATATTGCACCCACAGAAATCGATCGACAATTACAGGTGTTGAGTGAGCAATATCACCTATCACCACACCTGAATAGTCAATTTTCGCAGTCCGAACAGACATATACCGTCAAAGGAGATCGCGCATTACTCGACAAATTAAGAGCATCGAGCTTGAGCCAAGATGTAGAAGCGATCGAGCCTAACTATATCTATCATGCCACAGTTGCCCCCAACGACCCCCAATACAGCAAACAGTGGCATTTGCACAGCATTAACGTCGAGCAAGCCTGGACAGAAAATCGCGGGAAAGGGATAACCATCGCAATTATTGATACGGGAGTTAGTAAAGTTCCCGATTTAGCCCAGACAGAATTTGTCGAAGGTTATGATTTTGTTAACAACAAAGTTAATGCTGACGATGACAACGGACATGGCACTCACGTAGCGGGCACTGTCGCCCAATCTACGAACAATAACTATGGTGTGGCCGGAATTGCCTATGAAGCCAAAATCATGCCGCTCAAGGTCTTAGCAGGTAGCGGTGGCGGGACAATTAGCGATATTGCCGAAGCAATTAGATTTGCGGCTGACAACAAAGCCAGTGTGATCAATATGAGTCTCGGTGGCGGTGGCGAAAGTCAAGTAATGAAAGACGCGATCGATTATGCTTATCGCAAAGGTGTTGTCATCATTGCCGCTGCTGGAAATTCAAATAATAACTCCGCCTCCTATCCCGCTCGCTACGCCCATGTGATCGGTGTTGCCGCTAGTGACGCGCAAGGTGAGAGAGCCGAATTTTCTAACTATGGTGCAGGCGTAGACATCGCTGCTCCTGGTGGCGGACATGGGAGTAAAATCTGGCAAGAAACGATCGATCCCAACACAAATACACCAATTATTGCTGGTTTCCAAGGTACGAGTATGGCAGCTCCCCACGTCGCAGGTGTTGCCGCCCTGATTGAATCTACAGGTGTCACCGCACCAGATGAAGTTTTCGCCGTCTTACAACAATCCGTCCGTAAAATTGATGCAGATCCCCAAAACTACTATGGTGCGGGACATCTAGATGCTGCTGCTGCTGTCAAACTCGCTCAAGCTGGAAAAATTACTTTCAATGACTTCTTCCGCTGGTTGCGCGATAATGGTTATCTCAACCTCCGGTTCTGGATCGATGGTGGTGCGATCGCGCTAGTACCAAAAGTAGCAATGGTATTAGGTTCTTATCTACTTGCATTCTTGATCCGCACCTATCTCCCCTTCGGCTTCCCACTATTTAGCGGGCTGATTGCTGGGAGCAGTGGGTTGTTTTTCCTCAAAGGATTTTACATCTTCGATCTACCCCAAGCACCATTTCGCGTGCTGGGAAGTTCGATTCCAGAATTGGGTAATGCGATTGTCGGTAACAGCATTTTAAATCCAGTGTTCGCCAGTGTCCTAATTCCGCTAATATTACTAGTGGTCTGCTGGTCGCTTCCTGAAGGAAAATGGTTTGCAGTAGGTACGAGCCTGGGTGTAGCTTCTTGTCTATTGGTGAGTGCAGTAATCGCTCCCCATGTCTGGTTATTGGGCGACGGCGGGATTGCCCGCAGTTTCTTGGTGTTGAATGGATTGTTATGTTTTGGTTTAGCTAGATTCGCAGCGAGAGGAGATTCTCAAACAGTATGATTACGGTGATTGGTGGAATTGAACATAAAGGTTTTGGGACTGGTGCATGGGCATTGGTAGCCGAGGATGGTACTACTTATGAGTTGTTAGATTGTCCTCGTGATTTGCGCCAAGCTGGATTGCAGGTAAAGGTTCAAGGGACATTGAATGACGATGTGATGACTCTAGCGATGATTGGTAAGGTTTTAAATGTTAGTTCATTTGAGATCTTATAAAATCTCGCTTAGAAAGATCCCCGACTTCTTTAAGAAGTCGGGGATCTCCCCTCGTACTAGGCTGAGAAAATTCAACCTCGCACCATTCATTTTTGGCAATCTCAAACTAAAGATAGGCGCAATTGATCAATTACTCCTATCCTCGATTTCGATCGATCGCTTAGTCTACATTTTGGTGCTAGAGTTAAGCTTTTTTTTCATGCGGAATGCTGCCGTACCGCCGAGGAGGGTGCCAATAATTGTAAATGGTTCAGGGACCTCTTGGGGTGTTAGATTGCTGGGGCGGGGTAGCAGATTGCTGCCAGGAGTAGTGAGGGTAGGAATATAATCGATGGCTGTCGTAGTGTTTAGTGAAACTACATTCAGTTTAGGAATATAATCGATGACTGGGGTAGTGTTTAGCGGAACTACATTCAGTTTGGGAATATAATCGATAGCTGGCGTAGTGTTTAGCGGAACTACATTCGGTGTAGGAATATAATCGATGGCTTGAATTGAAGTGGAGAAAACAGCAGCAGAGGCAGATTGACAGAGTATAACAGAAGCAGTCAGCAGACTGAGGCCACCGATGGATAACAAAGACCCATTGGAAGTTGAGATGCTTGAATTGTTTGGTTTCATTTGGTAAATGCTGATCGAAGGTAAGGATAGTCGGGATTCGTCGGAATGCACAGATGCGGATATAATCTCTAAGAAGAATGTCCGAAGGCATTACACAAACTTTCAGATTCCTACGCTTAGTATTCCCAGATTTTGCCAAACTATCGATCTTCTAGCATTACCGATTATTTAGGCCAATCTCAAACATCTTTGCTATCTAGAAAATCATTACGGACAGATTGGTTGGTAGATAATAAGTCTTTAATTTCCGTCCATGCTTGGGTTTCGATCGAGCCAATGACTGTATCCAGTCGATCGCGATACTGATACAAAGATCGCAAGATCGCCTCCCGATTATATTCTGCCATCATCATCCCCATTTCAGGATTACCACCACCCACGCGACTGGTATCTCTAAATCCCGTACTGGCAAACTTTTTGGCAAAATCGAGGATCGTCGGATCGGCTTCATGCAAACAAGCACTAATCAAACTAGCACTCACCATAATCGGCAAATGGGAAATCCACGCTACTGCCAAATCGTGTTGTTCGGGGGTGGCATAATAGAGAATAGAATTGAGAGACCGAACTAACTCAGCCACTCTTTCCAGGGCTATAGGCGACGTTTTAGATGTAGGAGTCAAAACATAAGGTCGATCGGCAAATAGCCTCTTCTCAAAGGCAGCAATCCCGCTCTGGGAGTTTCCCGCCATCGGGTGCCCGCCGACAAAATTCGCCCACAGTTCGGTAGATCGATCGACGATCGCCTCTTTGACCGACCCAGCATCAGTGATAATTGTATCGGGATGAAGATGGGGAATTAATTGCTCGATCGTGGGGATAATCGCCGCAATCGGCGTACAAATAAAGATAATTTCAGTATCTTGTAGACTAGCTAAATTGCAACTGGCGCGATCGCAAATCTCTTCCCGTTCGGCTGTTGTGCAAGTCGAGTGCTGGCGGCTGACACCAATAACATGGTGCCCCATCTGGCGAAAATCCCATCCTAGAGACGCACCAATTAATCCAATTCCAACAATCCCGATCTTCACTGTTGTCTGTTATTTATTATTTATTATCAACCATCATCAACTTATTTAATCGTCATTTGACATCATCAGTTCGACAAAGTTGGTGTAAACTTCACCTCTGATAAAATCGGGATGTTCGAGAATTCTTTGATGAAAATCGATCGTTGTCGGTACGCCAGTAATCGCATACTCCCGTAAAGCACGACGCATTCGGCGAATTGCCATATCTCGATCGACTCCCCAGACGATTAATTTGCCAATCAGAGAGTCGTAAAAGGGAGGGATCTCGTAATCGGTATACACATGGGAATCGATCCGGACTCCTGGCCCGCCTGGAGCCAGATAACCGGTTATTTTACCAGGGCATGGTCGGAAATTATGGTTGGGATCTTCGGCGTTGACTCGACACTCGATCGAGTGACCTTTTAATACTACTTGTTCTTGCGTCAGGGAGAGTTTTTCACCTTGAGCGACGCGGATCTGCTCGGCGATTAGATCTAGTCCGGTAATCATCTCGGTTACGGGATGTTCGACTTGGATGCGGGTATTCATCTCCATAAAATAGAAATCCCCATGCTTGTCGAGCAGGAATTCTACCGTACCGACCCCAGCATAATCGATCGACTTAGCTGCCGCGATCGCCGCTGCCCCCATTTTCTGGCGTAGTTCGGGACTCAATGCTGGGCTAGGAGCTTCTTCTAGTAACTTCTGATGACGGCGTTGAATCGAACAATCGCGTTCGCCTAAATAGATGACATTCCCATAATTATCGGCGAGAATCTGAAACTCGATATGACGGGGACATTCGATGAATTTCTCGACGTATACCCCACCATTACCAAATGCGGCTTCCGCTTCACCCTGTGCGGCGTGATATAACCGCACTAAGTCCGCCTCTTCATGTACCAACCGCATCCCGCGTCCACCGCCGCCAGCGGTGGCTTTGAGCATGACAGGATAGCCGATTTCGCCAGCTATTTTGAGTGCTTCTTCGGCATCAGCTAATAATCCGTCGCTACCAGGTACCGTCGGTACACCCACCCGTTTCATCGTTTCCTTGGCTGTAGATTTGTCCCCCATTGCCCGCATAGCGGCTGGGGAAGGGCCGATAAA
>NZ_JANOJV010000009.1:0-3337 GCF_031418915.1 Chamaesiphon sp. VAR_48_metabat_135_sub
GAGGCTGTGCCTACGGCAGGCTTTGCCAACGCCAACGCGCTGGCGGAGGTTCCCTCCAGATCTCGCTGTGACAAGACAGTACATAAAGACTGACAAATTTTGCTCCAAACTAGTAACTATTTCCTGAAAACTACCCTCTACCCTCTACCCTCTACCCTCTCAATACTAGTAACTTTGTTTTGATGCAAGATGTGAGCTTAACTAGCAGCAGGAAGCGATGCTCGACCTGGTTCTGGAGCGCGTAAAGTCGCTTCACTAAATTCGGGGGTTTTGGTGTAAACAGACGATAGCAGCACTTCCAACATTTCGGCGCGTCTGGCAGCCTCGATCGATCTATGGGTAATCAATTCACCCGTATTTAAAATCACCCGATCCTGTTTGTCTAAAATTACGCGAGTAGCCGGACGACCGAGAGCACCTTTGATTTGCTGTTCTTCGAGCGCGTGGGTAGTTTGAGAGCGAAGTTTTTCGCCCGTTTGTTTTGCCCATTCAATCGATTGTGCGATCCCACTTTGAACCCGATCTCCAGTATGGCTAATTTGGCTAGAGGCAGCATCTAAAGCATCATTCGCGCTAGATTTAGCCGCATTACTGGTAGAAAGACCAACAGAGCGCAATAATGCCTCTTCCAGGTGATATGTCTGTGCCCGCTCGATCGTTTTTTCGGTGACAATTTGACCTGGTGCAGCCACGATTAAACCATCGCGGGTACGCACCACCGTAGTAGCTCTGCGTCCCAATGCTTGGTCAATCGTGTACCGAGCAGTAGTAGCATTGGCTTTTTGAGTCAGATCCTGAGCGATCTCACTGGCTCGTTGCTTGGCATCCTCGGCTAGATTGCCGCCAGCAGCACGATAGAGACGATCCAAGATCCCAATATTTTCGGCAGTCATCGCGTCTGCCATCGTGACGATCTTACCTGGAGTTAAAAATACAGATCCATCGGGGCGTAAGACTTCTGATGCAGTTTTTCGTCCCAGTACAAATTGTTTTTGACTTTCAGGATCGACGATCGCATTAGCTACTTGCGTTGTAGCCTGACGACTAACTTCCGAGATCTGTTCGCCCGCTTTGTGAGCAGCAGCTTGTACCTTCTCACTGGTATCTTGGATCGCAGCTTTGATGCCACCCACTTGTTCTTCCATTAAGTCCGCCACCATCGCGGGGACAAAAGCGTAGTTCTCGCCAATGCGGAGAGTTTGGACAGCAGGGACAAAAGATCTACCGGAATAAGCATCGGCAAAAATTCCACCGGAAACTTCATAACCCTCGATCGCGCCCGTAGTTTCATCGAAGTAGAGATCGACCATTTTCCCTAGATCTTGACCAGATACAGTCATGATATGGGTACCGTTCATGATGTTATTGCGAGCGAGAATTGCGGCTACTTGCGGATCTGATTTAGCGGGAATAATATTATCTGCCCTGCTAACAATTGCTGCATCCATGCCAATCGATTGAATCGCCAGCAGGGGAAGAACTCTAGCGTCGCTCATGAACCCACCTTCTTGGACGAGCAAAGCGACTAAATAGTTACGCTCTTGATCAAAAATCAAGTCTCTAACTCGACCGACTTTTTCGCCAGTATCATAGGCAACAATCGGTTTACCAACAATGTCACTACCTTTACGCATCTGATTTATCCTCAACTTTAATAATGATTTTTTGGTTACAAAAACTACTGACGATTTACTTTTAGGGTTGTTCTGGATAGGTGCGAATTTCGACTCTATCATTACCAAAGCCGTTGATAATATTAATCGCTCCGATGTATTCTAATCCGGTTACTACAGCAACTGAAGCTAGAATCAATAAACTCAATGGAATAGCTGAATTCGATTGTTTGCCGATCAGACGTGGCATCGTAAACTCCATATTTGATAGTGGTGAATTAGCAGATCGATAGTTAACTATCAAAGATAAAAAATCTGGGCGGGTTTAGCCACCCAGATTTAATTGAAAGAAGAGTTAAGTGTGTAGGAATTGGCTAGTAGTTAGCGACTAGCGCAGGTCTTCTTTGGCATTGCGGACATTACCTTCAACCTGTTTTACTTTACCTTCAGCTACTTTGGTAGGATCGTCGGTTGCGTTGCCCATTAGCTCTTCTACTTTGCCAGTGACCTTTGATGCAGCAGCTTTTACCCGCTCTTTTGCACCTTCAGCTAGATCGGCAGCTTTTTCTTTTAGGTCTTCGGCTGAATTACGGATATCACCTTCAGCTTGTTTTGCTCGACCTTCTTGGCGATCGACATTGCTTCCAGATACATTACCAACAGCTTCTTGAACTTTACCTTCGACGTTTTTAGCAGTTGCTTTAGCTCTTTCTTCGAGACTCATGATAGATATTCCTATAAGTTTTGATTGAGAATCAAGAAGTTAACTTAGTAACTTTTAGTTGACTTAATATCAAACCTCTCGATATCTTTACTTTACGCAACTTAGCAGGTGAATTCATCTATCCAAAGAGGTGGACTATGATAGACTCGATCGCTCTCTTTTGGTAGAGTGATATCACCATCCACCATCTGTCCATTCACCATCTATTCAATCAAACCACCGCGTAATGCCAAAACTGCGGCATGAGTGCGATCGTCCACACAAAGTTTATTTAAAATATGGCGAACGTGGGTTTTGACAGTCCCAACAGTGACAAATAACTGCTCGGCAATCTCGCCATTACTACAACCACGCACGATTAATTGTAAGATCTGGATTTCTCGATCGGTCAAACCTGCACTACCAACAATATCCGCATAATCTCCCTCCAATCCTTTAATTTGGATGGTTTTCTCTTTGTCTGCTGATGAGGAGCTATTTTTACGGAGTTGCTGAAGCACAATACTGGCGATCGTCGGATCGATCCAGGGATTGCCTTCATGGGTCGATCGAATCGCTTCTTCGAGTTTATCCATATTAATATCTTTCATGCAATAAGCATCTGCTCCCGCCGCAAATGCCGCCATCACCGAGTCTTCGCCCTTATGCATGGTCAACATCAAAATCTTAGTCGGACTGGGGTTCTCGCCCTGATTCTCGCGAAATAGCCGCACCATTTCAATCCCATCGATATCTGGCAATCCAATATCAACGATCGCCAGATCGGGTTTGGTTGTTTGTAATAGATTTAAACCCTGATAACCATTGGCAGCATCGCCGACTACTTCAATCCCATCACGACGTTTGAGAGCCGCTTCTAGCCCAATGCGGGTCAATTCATGGTCTTCAACGATCGCAATCCGAATCGGTTTTTCCAAAATAACACCTATCTAAACTGAGAGAATTAATGCCATATACACATCCATTTTAAACTATGACGCTCGCCACGGTGATTAGGCCG
>NZ_JANOJV010000010.1:0-2971 GCF_031418915.1 Chamaesiphon sp. VAR_48_metabat_135_sub
TAAATCGGGCGAGTTTGATTTCATCTTCAACCAACAAGATATGTTGTGCCGTCATCTGTTTTTTCCTTCGCCTTTGTTGGTGGTGCCCATTCACTAATTATCCGTGCTGGGGCAGTTATTTGGGCATTTTCAAAGCTGGAGCTGACTGAATGGTACAGGGCATTTTGTCACATTGCTGCTCGTAGAGCTTTTCGACATAGGGCTTCTGCCAAACGGGGGGAATTTCTAGCAATGACTTAACTCCAGTAAAAGCTTGCCCAACGAACAGGAGCAATGCAATCGAATTTAAAACAATATGAATATTCCGCCACCGATGAGTACGATCCTGATAGATCTCTCTAACGATCGCTAGAGAAAAAATCATCAGTAATGCCGCAACAATACCGTAATAGTAATGAGAAATATACCATTGGGCATCATTACGATAAACCCCATCCTGACTGCCCAGCACAATCAGCGCAATACTGGTAAGGATGGCAAATATGCTCCGCCAGAGTCTAGTTTTGGCACGATAAAGTAATGCTAATGAGGCGATCGCCGACACAAAAACCAGGCTGATTAAGATTACCTGAAATGGACTTTTTGCCCACACTTGTTTGTCTACAATATGACCGAACACATCGACTGCAAATGCAATTAAGACGATACCCACCACCGAACCAGTCAGCCACCGACCTAATTGTGCGTGTTCTGGGCCTGCACTGGGCGGAATTGCACTTTTTGCTCCAGTCGATACCTGTAACCGCCGCTGACGAGTTTGGAGCGCACGATTGACAACTATGCCAATCAATGGAAATACCACAATCACAGCAATAAATGGATGTAGTAATAAGATCGTATCTCTATCCATAATAATTAATTGATAATTGATAATTGGGACGTAATTACTGGTATAATATGTATTAAATAATAACTAAATTTTAGATAGTTATTACTGCCATGCAAAAAAATAAAAGGGTATCAGGGTAAAGATTCGCTCCCTTTCACCTTATACCCATTCAACAACAGTGTTCATACTAATAGCTGCAACCTAACAAATTAGGCGATTACTTAACTTCATTTGCTGGAAATGCAGTTATTCTGCCTTTTTTAACAGCAACTACGACATCGTAAGTAGCGCAATAGGAGAAAGTGACATTATTGGCTTTATTGTATAGATTGACGACCATTCCTGCCCCACCAGGTTGAACTCCAAGTGGTTCTAAATCGCCATAGAAGAATCGACGCAGTTGATCGCCACCACCAATTTGACCCTTATTTTTGGTAATTAGGCTGATTTTTTCTTGGACGGAGGGGCCTTCAGCCGCACTAGCAACTATCCCAATCGATGGAGTGAATGTGTGGGGGGCAACATTACCGACAGTAACTAAGCCCAACAATGCAACACTTGTAACCAAAGAAGTTAATTTCATAGAATTTCCGATCGAATATCGATATAGTGTGTTTCAGACGAACCCAATTGGTTCACTGATTTAACTATCGCAGCCAGCACTGAAAGCTCTCTGAATTAGATCGATCGATTTCCTGAATTTATGCTGAAATTTTGCTCAGTTAAATCTCAGCAATTTCTCAGATTACCTGCGAGATCGCGATCTCCTGTTATCCTCGGGGGAAACGCAGAATTCGGGTGCTATTCGTTGTAAGAGAATCACGGTGAAAGCCCATAAATAATCGAACCCAAGTTAGCTACCAGACATGTAGCAAACGATCGACATTAAAATAAGAATTATCACAAAATTCAGTAATCGATCGCCTATGGCACGCTACGCGATCGACACGATCGATCCAATTAAAAGATCGAGATCGTTCAGCCAATGGCATCTATTTCTCATCTAAATATAGTGACGCGAATGTCAACCTCGTAGGGGCAGGTTTATGCGACTAACCCAAACCTGAAATTAACCTAATTCAAACCTGCCCAACCCCACCAACAACCAGAATATTTCTTCTTCACCAACGCAATGAGAAATCCGTTGGCATAGCCTACCGGAGGTAATCTCGATGTTAATCGTGGGTGGGGGCGGGTTCGTACAAAGGTTGTCGTTACAATCGAAATTAATGGCATAAACCCGCCCCTACAGGTTTTTGATTTCAGGGTGATTCGATCGATCCAAAGAGTTTTTATGATAAAAACCGATTAAATATCAATTTTATCAATAATAACTTCCACAGATTTTTTCGTAGTGTCAAATATCAAGAAGCAAGCCCATATCAACATAAATGGTAATACCAAAGGAATGAAAACAGAGATAAATGACAAGATAAAAATTAGAATAAATGGGATGTTCTTGAAATTAATGTTGTATTTGCAATATGCTAAAAAACGTCCAATTTCAACACTATTTCTTGTTAAAGAGCATTCTATCTTACCTGTCAATATCTCAATTACTGAGAATGTCAACGTATAAGACTCTCCTTTGAAATTAAATTCATGGATACTCTTTTTGGTTAATGTTTTATTCTCTGAAACTAATTTTCCATTAACGAATACACTTTCTTGTCCTAAACTAGAATTATGTGCAGCAATTTTATTATTACCATCACTGAAAATTAGCCATAATCCTTCAGAAAAACTAAATTGTGATACGAGCGGAATTTTCTTCATTGTAAATACTTCTCTATAAATACTAACCTGTTCAGTGTACCCAAGCTAGATCTCTAGATAGACACTCACTGTTCGCTCGTTTTCAGAAATGGTTGTGAGATTGCTAACAGCATAATTAGAAGTTGTAGCCTTTTATAAATCTGTTGACTAAACAAAAGCTTTGTGTTTCTTGTCAAAACCCAAGAATGTCATTCACTCGATCGAACCCCTCAAACCCACAAACCGATCGAGAGTCTGGTAAGATATTCACTTGGGAAAATGCGGACTTGTGCCGCTTAGGGATGCATCTAGAGCTATGGTACACATCAAACAGGTAGAACTGTCGCATTTCAAGTCTTTCGGTGGTACTACCAAAGTCCCGATTTT
>NZ_JANOJV010000011.1:0-2148 GCF_031418915.1 Chamaesiphon sp. VAR_48_metabat_135_sub
GGCATTCGCATGTGGTCGAAACCATCAGGATCGTATCTTTCAAAGGTTACTTCCTTGTCCAATCCAAGTTTCTTCAATACCTTATTCACAGTTTGCCCTTCACCGCAATCCCAGACATAGTGAAATTGGGCATTAAACGTATACTTTTTAGCCATTGTAAACGTATGCCCAAATCCGCCTGGATGCTCGTGAGCTTCAAGGATTTGGACGGTTTTACCAGCATTTGCCATCAAAGCACCAAAGGTCAATGCTGATAAACCACTGCCGATAATCAGGTAATCTGGTTTCATAAAAGAGTTCCTCGCAGGGTAAACATCTTTAGGCGTTGGCGTAGCCGCGCTTCCGCAGAACCGACGCTTTGCAAAAGAAGCAGGGAATGGTGCCTGTAGCCTGAGACTTTGATATCCAGTAATCGGCTCTGAAATTGAACTCAAAGCCAATTACAACAGCCTAGCTAGGGCGATAGCCAGCCTTGGTCATTGCTGCCTTAATTGTTGCTTCAGGAGATTGAGTTTCTACTGATACAGTCTTAGTTTGCGGATCGGCCTGAACAGTCGCATTAGCATCGACTGTTTTAATCGCGTCAGTGATGGTGCTGACACAACCACCACAGCTCATATTAGGAACTTTTAATTGGAGTTTCATTGTATTAAATTTTGATATTTGGGTGGTTTAGTTAAGAAGAATGTTGTAGAAGAGTATTAATACTCTACCTTTTTAGAATACGATCGAATTATGAGAATGTTATGAGCGATTCAAAACTATTCAACACTTTTTGTCTTGCTATTTGGACAGTAATCTCGACAATCAACTGCTTTCTCTGTCAGTGCGGTTGCCGGATGAAGCGCACACTTGAGATAGTGATTATCACTAAAATATCGACAGCGACGACACAGAGTTTTGGGAGGTAGTTTGAAGCTGGAGAAATGCTGCTTTTGTTTAGGAATACAAGCATAAATAAAAGCGGCGATCGTCCAAAATACCACAAAGCTAATTATCACAAAAGCTGTGTCCGAGTCAGGAAGAGTTCTAATCCCTGGCTGGCTTAGAGGAAGTGAATTAGATGGTTGAGTTGTTATCGATTTTGCTGCCATTTGCTTTTCTTCCCGAACATAGAATCTCTTGTTAGCGCAATCTATACTGATTTCAAGATTTTTTGAAGCGATGATTTATCCTGCTGCACTTTTGGTAAGAGCCGCCTGAAGTTTTGCCTCATCGACATGGGATAAAGAAGTGCGGAGGACTTTTCCCGCAAACTTGCTCAATTCGTCCAAAACTTTATCAGGAGTCGATTTTCGCACTAAAATAAAAAGGGCGGAGGTGCCAGGTTCTATCGTATTGCCCAACTCTCGAATAAAATTGTCATCAATACCGATATCCGTTAAGGCACCAGAAAGGGCACCCACGGCTGCGCCAAAAATTCCCAGCAACGGTTCAAGGAACATCAAGCCGATTAATAAGCCCCAGAAGCCGCCACTTAATGCGCCAGAAGCGACAAGTTCTTGAGATTGTTTAACTCTGACTTTACCGTCTTGATTTCTGACGACAATTGCTGCATCTTCTAAATCGATTAAATAATCTAGTTCGAGTCTTCGGAGAGCGATTTATACTTCATCTGCCTTAAATTCATCTGAAAAGCCAATTACAATTAGATCGCTCATAGTTTTATCTCTCAATTATGGTTTGTGTTTAATTGCTCTTTCGATCGCACACTCAGTTTCATGGCTGAATAATTAGACACCCGATTTTCCTCGCTGTGATAAGTACTATGGGTCATGATGAGACTCCTGTGAATGAGCTAGTTTTCTGGGAGTGGTACGACGACCCCACGGGTTAAACGCAGGGGTTGCTGCGGCATAACGGGTATACTCCTCACCAAATTCTGCTCCAGCATCGCGTTCTTCTTGGTGTGCTAAATGGATATACATCGCAACCAAAATCGGAAACATAATCAACGTCAACAGAGTGGGCCATTGCAGTAAAAAGCCAAACATGATGATAATGAAAGCGACATACTGCGGATGGCGAATTGTGGCATAAGGGCCTGAAACTGCTAATTTATGACTGCGTTGAGCTTTGTAGAGAACTTCCCAAGCATTGCCCAAATAAATCAATCCACCAAAAATTAGTACGCTACTCAGAATGTGA
>NZ_JANOJV010000012.1:0-28970 GCF_031418915.1 Chamaesiphon sp. VAR_48_metabat_135_sub
GCCAATTTTAACATCTACTTGAGCGACTTGCGATAGGATATCAATCCCCGCTTGGTCGATGGGATCGGAAACAAGAACTTTAGACACGATCGGTTAAGGAGAATAAAGATTAGGGCAATAGCACATTTTAACTGGATTATCTGTCTAACGGGGTCATCCTTTCGTTCAATTTTACAATCGGGTAGGGGGTAGGTGGAACTCGCGCAGCATATCCTGGATGGTTTTAATCGCTGTACGGCTCTAACAGCGGTAGAGGTTGCGATAGAATGGGGTGATTACATTCGATCGAGGTTCAGCTATTTTATGGGTTATCTTGAGACTGCTGCTGATTTCTACTCGGAAGTTGCCCAAACGCCAGAAGTTGGGTTGTGCTGCGTCCAAAGTAGTCCGCTCCAGTTGCCAGGATTGCATATTCCCGAGGCAATGCAGGAGATGAACTATGGCTGTGGTAGCACAGTGCATCCGTCAGAGCTGATAAATGAACCAACGGTATTGTATGTGGGCGTGGGTGGTGGATTGGAGGCTCTCCAGTTTGCTTATTTTAGTCGTCGTACTAGTGGGGTCATCGCAATCGATCCGGTGGCTGAAATGCGCTCTGCGGCAGCGCGGAACCTCAAATTAGCTGCTGAATCTAACCTCTGGTTCGATCCGAGTTTTGTGGAGATTAGATCGGGTAATGCTTTTGAACTACCAGTGCCAGATGAGTCAGTAGATGTGGTGGCTCAAAATTGTCTATTTAACATCTTTGAACCAGCCGATCTCGATCGAGCCTTGGCAGAAGCCTATCGCGTGCTCAAACCTGGTGGTAGACTGCAAATGAGCGACCCAATCTCTACGCGCCAGATGCCGTTACACTTACAGGCGGACGAACGATTGCGAGCAATATGTTTATCTGGTGCAATGACCTATGATGAATATACACAGCGGATGATTGCTAATGGTTTCGGACAGATTGAAATTCGCGCTCGTCGTCCGTATCGACTATTGGATGCACCTAGCTATCGACTTGACCAACATTTATTACTAGAAAGTCTCGATTCTGTTGCCTTTAAAGTACCAATCCCTGAGGATGGTGCATGTATTTTCACAGGTAAAACGGCAATTTATTCAGGAACAGAGGTAGTTTTTGACGATCGAGCTGGACATATACTACCACGCGGCTTACCTATGGCCGTGTGTGATAAAACAGCCGCAAAACTGTTCGCACTGATCCCCAATGAATGCATGATTACACCATCTACTTGGCACTATCAAGGTGATGGCTGTTGCTAATTAGTGGATAGTGAATAGTGGACAGATGTATCGATTGCAGGGGTTGCTGAATAATTGCGATAGTTACGAGGATCGAGATTATCCCCCAACTTTTGGGCACAATGATTGGGAGGATCGCCAGTTTCTATAGTATGACCTTATTCGATCGGATATTATGCTGTTACTAAAGAAAGACCAAGTTCAGTTTCAGGATGTCATTAATCCGGATCTCGAACAACCGACACCAGTAATTGGTATTTTTTACCAGAATAAACTTTTTAAACATCTAAAATCTTTTCCTAAAGATAAGTTGGAATCAGCACAGCAATTAATGCGCCAATTGTCTCTCGATCCGAAAGAGGCTTTCTTGATGTTGGAAGAGACCGAACAATATACGATCTGGTGTCAGGATGCTAAGTTAAAATCATACGATTCTAGCAAGGACAGTAAAGCTAACGATCGAACTAGTGAAATTGACTTAAAAGAATTAGTTCGTGAAATGCGAGATATTGGCGGAATTAAAATTAAAGATCGTCGTTATCGGCTTACTGTTTATCCCCGCTGTCTGGTCGGTAGTGAAGCAACAACTTGGCTCGTGCGGAAGTTTTTCATTTCTGAAGCCGAGGCCGTCAAGTTAGGACAAAAACTGATTGATTCTAAATTGTTGCATCATGTCACCGACAGTCATCCTTTTGAAGATGGTTTCTTTTTCTATCGGTTCTATTGGGATGAATAGTGTTCCCAGTCCAATCTGTCTACTATTTTAACCATGATGAAATATCCAGTTAGTTTTCGACAAATTTTACTATTAATTTCATTCGTGATGCTGGGTTTCTTCATCTCAGCAATGCCAGCTCTGGCCCAAAATTCACCAATCAGTGCTGGATTCAATCCACAAACATTGCTCAAAGGTGTGCTCGAATGGGTAGAAGGTTTAGGATCGATCGGTGCTCTTGCCTTTATCGGTATATATATTATCGCGACGATCGCCTTTTTACCTGCTTTTATTTTAACATTGGGCGCAGGCATATTATTTGGCGTATGGTTGGGGACTATCTATGTTTTTATTGGTGCAACGTTGGGTGCGATTCTAGCATTTTTAGTCGGTCGTTATTTGGCCCGCAATTGGGTTGCTAAAAAGATTGCTAGTAATGATAAATTTGCAGCAATCGATCGAGCGGTAGGCAAGGAAGGATTAAAAATAGTTGTTCTGACTCGTCTATCGCCAATTTTTCCATTTAATCTCCTCAACTATGCTTTCGGGGTTACTGGAGTCTCGATTCAGGACTATATAATTGGTTCTTTAGGCATGATTCCAGGTACTTTAATGTATGTTTATATCGGTTCTCTTGCTGGCAGTCTAGCACTGATTGGTACTGATTCTCAGCCGACGAATCCTATGCTGCAATGGACGATTCGGATTCTCGGATTTATCGCAACAGTTGCAGTGACTATCTATGTTACCCGTATTGCTACACAGGCTTTAGCACAATCAGTAGAGAGTAGTGAATAGTCAATAGTGTGTTTATAAGTGTCCCTATCTCCCCATTTCCCCTTTCCCCATGAAAAAAATCCTACCGATGGATGGTTACAATCAGCAGCTAATTGAGTACGTACATCCGAATGATTGGGTTAATCCGCAACCTGCGGATATTTACGATTTGGTGGTAATTGGTGCTGGTACGGCGGGTTTAGTTGTGGCGGCGGGGGCGGCAGGATTGGGATTGGGTCTCAAAGTAGCTCTGATCGAACGACATTTAATGGGCGGAGACTGCTTGAATTTCGGCTGTGTACCCTCTAAAACTATTATTCGATCGAGTCGGATTGTTGGAGAGATTTGGCGGGGTCAGGAGCTAGGAATTGGGGCAGGTGAAATCGAAATCGATTTTGGTACAATTATGGAGCGGATGCGGCGGATTCGATCGCAAATCAGTCATCACGATTCAGCCGCTAGATTTAAGAGTTTGGGTGTGGATGTATTTTTAGGCGATGGGCAATTTACGAGCAACGATGCTGTCACGGTTGGTAAGCAAGTGCTCAAGTTTAAAAAAGCGGTAATCGCTACGGGTGCTAGAGCTGCCACGCCTCAAATACCTGGATTGGCGGAGGTAGGATATCTCACCAATGAGACAGTCTTTTCCCTTGTGGAATGTCCCCGACGGTTAGCTGTCATCGGTGGGGGACCAGTGGGCTGCGAGTTGGCCCAAACATTACAAAGATTGGGCTGTGAGGTAGTATTATTACATCGCAGCAGTCATATTTTAAATAAGGAAGATCGTGAAGCTGCCGAAATTTTGCAACAGGTATTAATTAAAGAAGGTGTAAATCTAATTTTGGATTGTCAGTTGCAACAGGTAACAGCAACCGATAAAGGTAAGACTATTACATATCATAGTAACGATCGATCTGGCACCGTCACTGTAGACGAAATCTTATTAAGTACAGGACGCACGCCGAATCTTGAAAGTTTGAATCTCGCTCAAGTGGGAGTAGATTATGATGCAAAAGGTGTGCGAGTCAATGACTACTTGCAAACCACTAACCCTAGAATTTATGCGGCTGGCGATGTATGTATGAAGTGGCAATTTACTCATGCTGCTGATGCTGCGGCGCGAATCGTTATTAAAAATACTCTATTTTCCCCATTTGGGCTGGGTAAAAGTAAACTGAGTAGCCTGGTAATGCCGTGGGTGACTTATACCGATCCAGAAATAGCCCACGTAGGATTGTCAGCAGATGATGCCCAAAAACAGGGAATTCAGTTTGATACTATTAAAATTTTAATGTCTAGTGTCGATCGAGCAATTACCGATGGGGAAACTGATGGGTTTGTCAAAATTATTCATCGTCGCGGTAGCGATGAGATTTTGGGAGCGACAATCGTTACCAGTCATGCAGGAGATATTATCTCTGAAGTAACGACGGCAATGGTAAATAAAATCGGATTGAGTAAACTCAGTAGCGTAATTCATCCCTATCCAACCCAGGCTGATTGCATCAAAAAAGCCGCTGATGCTTATCGTCGAACTTTGTTAACTCCCCGCACTAAAAAGATTTTAGGATTGTTAACTAAATTTTCTTGAATATGGCATCAGTGGTTTTTAAAAATGGTAGTTAGTAAGTATTTTGCTATTTCATGTTGTAGCCAAATAAATTAGCATTGACTTCATTCAGATTGATGTCCGCTAGCCCATACTCAGCCCAACGTTTATCCACCATCGCCGCCATCTCAGGATCGGACTCCAATTGTTCGCCCCAGACATCATCGGTTTCTGGATAAACTTTTGTAGTTGCATCGATTCCCATCCGGCTCCCCAATCCTACTTTTGGGGTAGCAAAGTCGAGTTTATCAAAGGGGGTATCTGGGATAATAAATACGTCCCGTTGAGGATCGACTTTGGAGCTAATCGCCCAGACTACTTGACGCGGATCGCGGATATCGATATCTTTATCGACGACGATGACGAATTTAGTATAGGTAAATTGGGGTAGGGCACTCCAGAAAGCTAAAGCTGCGCGTCGGGCTTGTCCAGGATAAGCTTTATCGATCGCAATAATTGCCGCTTTATAGCTCAATGCCTCCATCGGTAAGAAAAAGTCTACAATTTCCGGTACCTGTTGGCGGAGAATCGGCGTATAAATCCGGTTTAACGCGATCGCCATCATTGCTTCTTCTTTGGGTGGACGACCGCTGAAGGTAGTAAGATAGATCGGATCTTTGCGATGAGTCATGCAATTGAAGCGAATCAATGGACATGACTTGGACTGATTATAGTAGCCCATGTGGTCGCCGAATGGCCCATCGACCATTTCTTCCCCTGGCGTAATCGTCCCTTCGAGCACGAATTCCGAGTCCGCAGGTACTTCAATATCGATCGTTTTGCATTTCGCGAGCTTTACCCCTTTCCCACCGTATAAACCTGCAAATAACCACTCCGATAAATCCATCGGAATTGGTGTGGCTGCGGCCATAATCACTAAAGGATGTACGCCTAACGCGATCGCAATTTCTAATTTTTTACCTTGCTCGGCGGCTTTCCGCAGATGACGCGCTCCACCACGCACCGACAACCACTGTACCGTCATCGTATTTTTCGACTGTAACTGGAGCCGATATACCCCGACATTCGGCGTACCCGTTTCACAATCTTTGGTAATTACTAGTCCCAAGGTGACAATCTTCCCCGCATCGCCAGCATAAGGGCGGATTAAGGGCAGGCTATTCAAGTCTAGGTCATTTCCTTCAACTACCACCTGTTGACAGGCTGGAAAGAAATCTCGACTCGGTTTGGCTTTAAGGACATCGAATAATACTTTGCCAAACTCCACTGCTTGGGCGATTTTCTTCGGCGGTTTCGGCTGCTGGAGCATGGCCAATTTGCGTCCCAGATCTTCTAATTCTTCGGGTTGCTCCATATTCATCGCCCAGCAGATTCGTTCTACTGTGCCCATGATGTTCACAGCTACCGGATATTTTGCACCTTTGACATTCTCAAATAGTAAGCCTGGGCCGCCACATTGCAACATCCGATTGGCGATTTCGGCGATTTCTAAGTCCGAGTCTACCTGCGTCTTAATCCGTCGCAGTTGTCCTCGTTGTTCGAGTACATCTAAAAAGTCTCTAAAGTCCCCCGCCATGCGATCGCCCTTTGTTAAGTTATGTCTCTATTGTAGAGGGTAGGGGATAGGGGATAGAGGGTAGGGAATAGGGTGAAGTTGAAATAAGTTCGAATGCAATTGCGATCTTACGACTCACAAGCCACTATTTCTGAGTCCGAAAGCTATAGAAGGCATAGATATCGAAGAGTGCGCCGACAAAGCCACAGACCAACCCGATCGTTAACATTCCTTGAAAAGCGCAGCCGCCGCCGAAGGTATCGAGAAAGTCTAACAACATATTAGTGGGTACTTGACCGATCGAGCCTAAGCCAGGAATGCAAGTCAATAACCAAGTGCTAGCCAAAGAGCCAGACATTAAGAGCATCGGAGCAAAGAAACTCAATAGCACCGCCAGGAATAGAGAACGTAAGAAGTTTGATGACACGGTTGTAGCCTCACCCGCCTGATGGCTGAAAGAACTGTATTAAAAAGGTGCTCTACCTGGGTAAACCCCAGATCTCCGGACGGATGACCCGAACATCAGCACTTTTCGTTGTTGTGCTAGATTTAGCGCACATACATATCATAAATTAGCAATCTGGCGATCGTCTAAATCTGTGAGAAATCTTAAAATATCATTAAACTTTTTGATGATGAATTGTGAATCTACATAACTAGACTTTTTACCTAAGTTAGGGGATAGGGACTAGAATTTAGCTGCTATAAAGCTTTTCAGCGAAATTAGCATATTGTTAAGCAGTTTCACGGCAGGCATTTGGCTGGGGAAAAATTGGGCGTGTGTCCTAATCAGCTCGGCAATTACCCTAGATCGTGAGAGAGCAATAGCAACTATTCTCATAAAGTTTTACAAAGAGTGGGGTAATCTTAAAGTATTGAGATAAAACATTTTTTTAACAGCACCCTCTTGACAATCGTCGAGAAATAATGGACGAGTACAGCAAAAGCGATGGAGAAACAGCATTCAGCACAAAATACCACTCTACTGAGACAAGTCTTTACCAATATTCAGGCTGATAGCTGTCCTAAGCAGTACAATTTCCACATGCACACCAATTGTTCTGATGGGAAACTCACCCCAGAAGATTTAATGATGCAGGCGGTTGAGATTGGATTGCAGGGCATGGCAATTACCGATCATCACTGCGTAGAAGGCTACTATCGTGCTGCTCGATGGTTGGAAGCACAATCGATCGAGCAAAGCCAACACTTGACGAACAAATCCTTACATTTGTGGACGGGAATCGAAATCACCGCTTATCTTTCGCCAGTAGACGTTCATATTCTCGGTTATGGTTTCGATCCCCTAGAACCGAGTCTAGCTCCATATCTGACCGGAAGAGAGCCTAGAGGTGTCGATGCTCGCGCCGAACGAGTAATCGCAGCATTGCACAAAGCTGGCGCGATTGTGGTACTAGCCCATCCATCTCGCTACCGTCGATCGCCAGAAGAACTAATTCCCACGGCTGTGTCGCTAGGAATTGATGGTGTCGAAACATATTATGCCTATAACAATCCCAATCCTTGGATTCCCAGTTTTGAACAGACAGAGACAGTCAAACGCTTGGGTAATAGTTATAATTTGCTGCACACCTGCGGCACAGATACGCATGGGTTGAATTTATTACAACGGTTGTAAGTAAAATTTGTGCTTTATTTGTCAAGCGACAGCAATAACACGGAGGCGTTAGATGCTGGAATTTGCGTTTTTTTAGAAGCGTCGATCTAACACCTAAAACCATTACGAGCAAGAGCTTGTGATGGATGTGAATCAGAGTTAGGTAAAATCGCTAATTGCCAATTCGATCTCAGTTGTTTATGATAGTTGACTAGGGATATTATACCTCTCCTGAATTAGATGTCTTTAAATTCGATTAAGCCTCTCAACGGTCAAGCTTCAGTCATAGATACGAATTCTATTCGTGGATTACTCGAAATGACAAAGCCGACAGATCCAGATGTCGAACAACCAGAACTTAGAGTAGATAGTGAAGGTGGTAAGGCGATATCTATCCCTGCAACTACTACTTCAATTGTTGGTGCTAACTATTCTTTTGAGAATCGATGCGATTTGCCAACAGAAGATATTCGAGTAGCCGCACTTAAAGCGACACTAGAACGACATCGTGGTGAACGTCAAATTGTCCTATTGCAAGACTTTCCCGATCCTGATGCTTTATCGGGAGCTTGGGCATATCAACTCATTGCCAAGCAATATAATATTAACTGCGATCTCGTCTATGCAGGTGCCCTCAGTCACCAGGAAAATATTGCTCTTGTCAAACTGACAGGATTACCCACTAAAAAGATTTCTGGCGCGAATCTCAAAGAAAAGGATTTAGCACTTTATCAGGGTTGCGTACTGATCGATAATCAAGGTACGACCTGTCAATTATTAGATATTGTCAGACAGGCTGGTATTCCAATTACCGTAATTATCGATCACCATAGTCTGCAAGAAGATCTGAATGCAGAATTCGTAGATATTCGCCCATCTACCCGCGCTACAGCAACAATTTTGACTCAATACCTGCAAGCAGGATTGCTCAAGCTCGATAGCAGTATTAGCGAACATGTCAAATGCGCTACTGCACTCATGCATGGTTTACGATCCGATACTAATCGGTTAATGCAAGCTCAAGAAGAGGATTTTTTGGCGGCGGGATATCTCAGCCGCTTTTATGATGCTCAATTGCTCAATGCGATTCTCCAAGTATATCGATCGAAACGAGTAATGGAGGTAATCCAACGCTCTCTTACCAATCGTGTCGTGCAGAATAATTTTTCCATTGCTGGTGTAGGTTATCTGCGGTATGAAGACAGAGATGCGATTCCCCAAGCAGCAGACTTTTTAGTTACTGAGGAAAACGTCCATACGGCGGTTGTCTATGGCATCGTTCGCGATGAGGATGATGAAGTTGAATTAGTAATTGGTTCCCTCCGCACGTCCAAATTAACCCTCGATCCCGACGAGTTTATCAAGGAAGCCTTCGGGAAAAATAGCGAAGGACGTTTCTTTGGTGGTGGTAGATTTACTGCTGGTGGGTTTGAGATTCCGGTAGGATTCCTTTGTGGGTTTAATGACAATACTGAATTCTCTAAGATGAAGTGGGAAGTATTCGACAATCAAATCAAACAGAAGTTACTTAGATTGGTGAATCCTACGGATAGCTATTAATTGATACGTCTCGTTTGTTGCGAGAATCGACTAAAATCCTCGCACCATAGTATCCCCGACTTCTTCGAGAAGTCGGGGATATGTCCTCCCACTTGGGAATAATTAAGTTATAAAAATTTATATTTAGATCTGATAAGATATTATTTTTTCCGATCGAGTCGATCGATTTGAAGGTATACTTTGTTGCTAAATAGTTTTTCGGTTGCCATAAAATTGCGATCGAAAGTTCTCTATATATTCAGCCAAACTTTTAGCCGACGGCAATAATCCTCAAAATAGTTGAGGTCAAAAGATCGGCAAAAAGACTTTTTAAAAAGGTTTGTAGATTTGGAAAAACTAAATAGTCACGATTTTCAATTAATTAACACTTGTATTCAGCAAATTTATTCACTCCGCACCTTAGCAGAGTTTCCAAAATGGATAATGATGTTGCTAGAAGATTTGATTATCTCTGAAGAATCTTTTTGTTGCAGCTTTACGACTCAAGTAAATATGATGGCGGGTACGATGGTAAATACTTGGGCTGATATTGCTACCCCAGAATATCTGCGTGATAATCCTGCTCTCCAAAATTATCTAAAGACTGGCAGTCCCGAACCGAATAAGATATCTAATTTCATTAGCGATCGAGATTTTCTCAATCGCGAAGGTTTATATGAAACGCTATTTTTACATTATAGAATGCGCGACCAATTGGGATTCATGGTTAGTGATTCTCGTCGGGATGATGGTCTGATTGCTGATTTCGAGGAAGTTTTGTGCGATCGATTGAAATCCTTGGTAGATGGTTCTCTCCCTGTCGAAGAGCGACCTTTACTATCGGCAATTGTTGCCGATCCTACTACTTTTTATCAAAACGAAACCCTCGGACATTTATCGATTGGCTTTCACCGCAGTAACCGCTCTTTCACAGATCGCGACTTATCTATACTCGCGATTCTATTACCTCATTTAAAAATTGCCTATCGGAACTCCCAACAATATACTAAATTCCAGCGTCAATTACAACAGCAATCCCAAGTATTCGATAGGTTGAAGGCGATCGTGCTGACAGTTAGTGGTGATGTTTCGCTGATATCTGCATCCATAGGTAACTTACTCGCGTATTATTTTGATGGGGAATGGATAAATTCTAATCAGTTACCTGATATTCTAAATAGTTGGGTGAAACAGCAGCTTAAAGTACAGCAAGCCGATCTGATTGTACCCATTCAACCTTGGCAGATTGAAAAAAATGGGCGCAAATTAAAGATCGATTTGCTATGTGATTTTGCAGCCGAACAGCATTTACTGATCTGCTCCGAGCAATCGGTAGACTTTTCGCCCATCCCACATTTTGAATCAATTGGCTTGAGCAAGCGAGAAGCCGCAGTGTTGGCATTGGTAGCAGCGGGGAAAGCCAATCTACAGATTGCCGAACAGCTTACTATTAGTATCAAAACTGTCAAAAAACACTTAGAGCATATTTTTAGCAAACTCAATGCTACCAGCCGCATCGACGCTGTTAACAAGGCTTTGCAACAGTTAGATCGATCGGTTCGATAAGTAAATACGTCCAAAGACGTATTGGTGTTTTGAAGATCGCGCGTATACGATAGAACCAAGCCCACACAGATGACAGGCAATCGACAAGACAAAGATTTCGGGGATATTATCCCCCGTCATTTCACCAGACATATTTCTGCATTGTCTCGATCGAGCAATTTCTAAATTAGCTACTTCCAATTAGATTCTGACTAGGTTGTTATTTGATAACCACCCCTCAGTTTTACGCTGCAATTTTTGTCTATCGATGCAGCTATTTCGTTAAACCATCGGCTGATTTTACCACGCATTAATGCGACAAAGCTTGTTGTTAGTCGATCGCATTTGTGCGATGTATTGGCACGTTCAAATATTCACAATTCAACCATTACCCCAAGGATTATTTTATGACTATCGATCGCATCTCCCAGCATATCAAACTTTCGATCGGGTTGTTTGTCGCCTCCACTATATCTTTACCGATCTCTGCATATGCTGTCGTAATTTATGATACGAATACTGGTTCTCCAGATGGAACTATTAGCATTTATGGGGATACTCTCATCGACCAGCCTCAAGGAGAACCTCAAGGACAGCAAGGCGTAGGGATGAGCTTTGTACCCACCGCAACAGTCTCTCTTACACAAGTTCAGGTGCTTTTAGCGCAGGCTGATGGGTTTCCGAGTGCTAATTCCACTGTTTTTTTCAATATATTTCAGTCCAATGGCTCGAATGCACCAGACTTCGGACAGGTACCACTACTGACTGCCTTCAATCTCACTGCTAGTGGTACGCCTTTCAATCCCGCTCTTGAATCAGCAACTTTTACTAATGGGCCTGTACTGACTGCTGGAACTCAATATTGGTTGATTGGGACAGCCTCAGGAAGCAATGCTGTTGATTGGTGGGGGACAGGTGGCAATAGTGGCTTCTTTGGCTTTGTCGATGGTAATCCTCCCTTCCAAGGTGGATTTTCCCCTGATTCTAACCAAAAAGCGTTCGTTATCAGTGGCGATTTGGTTAGTACGTCGGTTCCCGAACCATTCACAATTATTGGCACCCTCATCGGTGGTACAGCAGCATTCCGCATGAAAAAGAAACTAGGTACGGATAAATCGGAAACCACAATTCAATAATAATTTGTAAAAGAACAACTTCATGGTTTGAATGTTTTCTGATACAGCTATTTCATCAAACCAGGAGCTGGTTTTTACAATACGTTCAAGCTGAAAGCATTGTCGTTCTCGAAACTGTTAATCGATCGCATTTGTGCGATGTATTAGCACATCTAAATATTCACAATTCAACTATTACCCCAAGGATTATTTTATGACTATCGATCGCATCTCCCAGCGGATCAAACTTTCGATCAGTTTGTTTGCTACATCTACCGCAACTTTAGCACTAATTTTTAGCCCAGTAGATCGAGCACAAGCAGCCACCATCACCTCTTTGTACAACACTGGTGTAGATAACTCAGGAACTGTACTAGCTAACGGCACTGTTGGCGATCCTCATTACGTACTAGCTTCTGTTCCTAGTGGTACAACCAGCATCCGCGTCCTGACATCTGCGAATGGATACCCCATTGGCCCCTGGCTTGGAGATAACACAACATCCCGTTGGATTGCGCCTAACAGTAACAGTCAGGTCGATGGTCCAGCAGGTGATTATACTTACAGAACAACATTCGATCTGACTGGGTTTAATGCGAGTACTGCCCAAATCACAGGGCTGTGGACTTCCGATGATGGGGGAGTTGATATCGTACTTAACACTACACATCTAGGATCTTTTAGCAACATTGGATTTAGTAACTTTTTCACCCCATTTACGATCTCTAGTGGTTTCCAATCTGGGATCAACACACTAGATTTCATTATGCATAATAGTAGTGGCCCTACAGGTCTGAGAACAGAATTGCGCGGTACTGCCGATCTCAGTGCAACTCCTGCATCAGTTCCCGAACCATTCACAATTATCGGCACCTTCATCGGTGGTACGGCAGCATTCCGTATGAAAAAGAAACTAGGTGCGAATAAGTCTGAAACCACAATTAAATAATAACTTGTAAAAGAACAACTTCATGGTTTGAATGTTTTCCGATATAGCTATTTCATCAAACCATGAGCTGATTTTTTTACCGTCCATCTTTTGAAATTGCGATCGATCGCTCAAAATTGAAGTCATTATCTATGGTTACCCACGTTTGTCTGTGTGGAGGTAAGCTAGATAGAGACGATAGTCCCGATCTTCGCAAGAAGGTTGCATCTGTTAGCTTTTGTTAACTTAAAACTATCAGTGTCAAGATACTAGAGATCTATCGATCGCAAAGACCCAATCATGACCGAATCAACAGACAACCAGTCACCCATCGATACTGCACCACTGCTACTGATGTTACGGCGCAAAGAAAGCAACTGGGTAGAATGGGGCAAAGCTTGCCAACAACTTCAGAAAGCAGGACTCAATCCCCAAGATATTTTTGAGAGGACTGGATTTGAGCCGATCCAGCAAAATCAAATTATGGTTGCTGCCCAGGTTTTCGATAGCATGATCGGTATCGGGATTGCTCCCGCAACCGAAACTCACTATCAGCGGGTGGGCAGCGATAGTCTTTACGAACTCCGCATTCTCAGTCATGAAGATCGGGCGGCTACCGCAGACTATCTCTGTAGCCGCAATATCGACTCAGAAGGCTCGAAGGAAGTTGCCAAAGCATTCAAAGAGTTCTCTTATATGCGCCAGCCGCCAGAGGGTTTTACCCACCATCCTGGCGATGCGGTGGCTTATCAATACTGGCGGTATGTCAAACAAAAAACAGATCTGACTGAAAAGACACGTTTGATTGCACGGGGGCTGATGTTTGCCCATTCTCAAGGTGCCCGCAGTCAAATTGAAAAGCTCCTGACGGATCTAACCGCGCCACCCAAGCGGACGGCCCCAGCACTACCAATCTATCGGTTGGAGGCTGATGAGGAGCTACCACGCACAATTGCTGTCGCTGGAACATTTCCGATCGCGAGTAGCATCCTAGCAGATGTGCCCAAAATTGCGACTACTGGATCTTTCCAGATCGTTAATAACAGTAACTGGGCTGGTGGCTGGGTCAGTTTTCCAGGTTGGGGTGTATTATGTAAGGCAGAAGATCCAATTGCGGTAATTGGCGATCGCGAAAATTTACCGCTCAAAATTTCTAACCAAGCAGCCGAAACGATCGTCATTCTCGATCGTCATGAGACGGAATGGAATGAGTTTAGTTATTTTGCGATCGACCGAGATGGCAAACTAGCGATTGAATGGTTCGACAGTCCGCCGACTGTCCCTATTTTAGCTAAGTTAGTCCTAGTCATTCATCCCAAACGCCCGATCGATCCTGACAATCCCAAGGATCTCTGGGAACTTGAGGACTAAAATTTAGTTGAAAGTTGAAAGTTGAAAGTGTTATGAGTCTGAACAGTAGGGTGTGTTACGAGACCGCCAACACACCCTAAAAAAAGCTAGGGGCAATTCGTGAATTGCCCCTATCTCAATATCACTTAGGTTTTGCAGGTTTATCGGCTGGCTTACCAACAGGTTTCGCATCAACTTTCGGTGCGGCTGCGCTGTCTTGGAAGCTTACCTTGTCGATCGTTTTCAGGGTACCATCGGGTTGAACTTGCCAGATATCGTAAGTACCAACGATGTCGCCTTGGGCATCGATATCGACATTCCCACTAGCACCTTGATAGTTAATTTTCTTGCCAGCTTTGAGCAGAGTAACTGCGTGACAAAGATCGGAAACTTCCTCTCCAGGACCACCTGCAACTTCGCGAATCTTGCTAGCAATTCCTTCCCCGGTATTAGTTTTAGCCGCTTGCGCTGCTAGCATAATTAATGCTGTCGCATCCCAAGCATGTTGGAGATAAGAAGTAAGCGGTTTTCCAGTTGCCAACCACTTCTTATTAAAGTCCTCTAGAGCCTTGCCATGCGCCCCAGGAACGGTACCGATCGCCCCATCGATGATAAATTTACCATCCGCTGTTTTTCCGACCTGATCGGGGAATTTCGGCGAGTAGGCACCATCGGGCAGCATAATTGTGACACCTTTACTCAAACCCTGTTCGTAAGCGGCTTTGAGCAAGAGCGAACCTGTATCTGGATAAACGATCGTTGCTAAAGCTTGAGGTTTGCCTTCAAATGCGGCTTTGACTTCAGAATCGAAGGTGGTAGCTTTGGGATCGTAACGAGTCGGCTTGGCTTCATTGGTGATGGCACCGCCTAATTTTTTGAATGCACCGACGAATTCTTTTTCAAAGCCCACCCCATAATCATTATTGATCGCGATCGTCGCGACTTTTTTAAACCCTTTTTTAAAGGCTAATTGCGCCATCGCTTTGGCTTGATAGGTATCTGGTGGTGCAGTCCGCGCCCAATAACCATTATATTTGCCTGCTTTGGCTCGATCGGTAAAGACGGGACTCGTGCTACCAGGGGAGACGATCATCACCTTATTTTTGGTAGCGACATCGGCGGCAGCGGTAGAAACTCCACTACCAAAGGCTCCCACTACACCAGCGACTTTATCTACTTCTGTAAGTTTTGTCATCGCCGATGCACCCGCGCTTGGATCGCTTTGATCGTCTTCAGAGATGAGAGTGACAGGTGCGCCATTGATACCACCACAAGTATTAACAGTGTCTACTGCCATTTTAATCGCCAGCGGCAGAGGTTGGGCGATCGAGGCGGTATCCCCAGTGTTAGATAGTAGGGAACCAATTTTCAAACCCTTACTATCTCCACCACTGCTAGCCCCTCCACCAGTTCCGCCTGTTTTACTCGGATCGGTACAACTGGTAGCTAATAAACTGGTAATAGTCGTCAATAATGCCATCCCTAGGGCTAATTTTGGCTGGATGCATCGGCTGGACTTAGTCATAATTTCGATCTCACTCTTCACACATAAAACGGCGATCCTATCTCACATCGAGTTAGATAGAAGCATCTGCCGTTGATGGTATCACTATTTAATGTTAAATTCTTGAATTGCAGCTACCACTATTGGGGTGTTACACTGGGCAGGGCGATCGAGAAAGCGTAATGTAAGCAAGAAGCAAATTTATCACCGCACAGAGTCTCCTTCGCAGACAGTAAAAGTAGCCAGAGACCAAATAGCCAGTAAAGAAATGTGGGGTGGATCGGCTAGAAATTGTTTAATGATTTATACAATGGTATGATTTCTGTCAATGCCATATGGATTTAGCCGAGTATATTGTGAGTTTTATTCGTAGTGATAGCGACAGGTAAAAAAGATAATTTGTTCTTGATTAACTATATAAATTAATCGATGTTCGAGATCGATGCGGCGCGACCAATAATCTGAGTCCAGATACTTTAACGGTTCTGGCTTGCCAATACCTGTAAATGGATCTGACATGATGGTTGTCAACATGTCGATGATTTTAATTGCCTTTTTGGGATCGGTTTTGTACCACCAACCCAAATCTTCTTTGAATTTGGTCGAAAATACCGGAATTAATCGGATAATTTGAACGGGAGTTATTTCTGGTGATTCCTCAGATTTTTTCTGCTTCTTCGCCATCGATTCCTAACTCCTGGCATAATTCTTCAATGCTTTGCGGGACAAGTTTACCCGTTGGCGAAGCCTCTCCTTTGGAGAGTCGATATTCGTCGATAGAATCAAGTAAGTGACGTGCATTAGCCGGAGAACGGAATAGATAAACGGTTTCGATCAGACTATTGAGATCTGATTCGGCGATGATTGCTACATTCTCACCATCGCGGCGATTAATGATACAAACTTGGTGACTTTGTGCGACTCGATCGATCAATTGAAAGAATCCAGCTCTGGCTTCAGTTGGAGAGGTGATTTCGGTGGAAAACATATTTTATGTACGCAACTATGTACATGATATCAAATTAAATCGCGATCCCACCAATCTCTAGTAAAATAGTTCTAAAATACTATAAAAGCCATACTATAATAATCTTACCTGCACTTGCATTTTCAAAGAGCAGCAGCTTAATTCCCCCTTCCCACAACACCCCTACGCCCTATAAACTGCCCTCTACTATCTAACCTATGACTTTCGTTGGTTTGCACATGCACAGTGACTATAGCCTCCTTGACGGAGCTAGTCAGTTGCCCAATTTGGTCGATCGAGCGGTAGAATTGGGGATGCCCGCGATCGCATTGACAGATCATGGTGTGATGTATGGGGCGATCGAATTAATTAAAGTCTGTCGCGCTCGAAATGTCAAGCCAATTATTGGCAATGAAATGTATGTGATTAATGGTGATTTTACGCAGCAGAAGCGGTATCAGAAATTCCACCAAGTTGTGTTAGCAAAGAATACTCAGGGGTATCGAAATTTAGTTAAGTTAACGACGGTATCTCACCTCGAAGGTTTTCAGGGGCGAGGAATTTTTGCGCGTCCTTGTATTAACAAAGAATATATCGAGAAATATAAGGAAGGTTTGATTATTACTAGTGGTTGTTTGGGTGGAGAAGTGCCACAAGCAATTATGGCTGGACGACCCGATGCAGCGCGAAAGGTTGCCAGATGGTATAAGGAAAGATTTGGTGAAGATTACTATCTCGAAATCCAAGATCATGGATTAAAAGAAGATCGGGTAGTTAATGTTGAAATTGTGAGAATTGCGCGAGAACTAGATATTAAACTGATTGCGACTAATGATTCTCACTTTGTCTCTTGTTTTGATGTGGAAGCACACGATGCGTTGCTCTGTATTCAGACTGGGCAACTAATTCGTGAAGATAAACGAATGCGGTATAGCGGCAATGAGTATCTCAAATCGGCGGAAGAGATGGCGCAATTATTTCGCGATCATTTACCTGATGATGTGATTGCTGAATCGATCGCTAATACTCTCGAAGTTGCCGATAAAATTCAACCTTACAATATTTTAGGTGAATTAAACTTTCCCGATTTTCCGATTCCAGTTGGGCATACTTCAGCTACATACGTCGAGGAAATTTCACGGGCAGGATTGCAGGAACGGCTACAGGTAAAAAGATATACAGATATCGACAAAGAGTATCAAGATCGGCTCGATTTTGAACTGAAAATGATCGATCGAATGGGGTTTTCGACCTATTTTTTGGTTGTCTGGGATTATATCAAATTCGCACGCGATCGGGCGATTCCGGTTGGGCCTGGACGTGGTTCAGCAGCGGGTTCTCTCGTCGCCTATGCGATGAAGATTACTAATATCGACCCAGTACATCATTGTCTTCTATTCGAGCGGTTCTTGAATCCCGATCGAAAGTCGATGCCAGATATTGACACGGATTTTTGTATCGAACGGCGGTCAGAAGTAATTGATTATGTCACCGAGAAGTATGGTAAAGAGCGAGTCGCGCAAATTATCACCTTCAACCGGATGACTTCCAAAGCGGTACTCAAGGATGTCGCGCGGGTGTTAAATATTCCCTATGCCGTAGCCAATGAAATGGGAAAATTGATTCCGGTGGCGCGGGGCAAACCAGCGAAATTAGCCGTGATGATTTCCGACAAAACACCATCACCAGAGTTCAAACAAGCTTATGAAACAGATGAATATGCCGATCCTGAAACTGGTGAAAAAATCTCGGCTAGGCAGTGGATTGATATGGCAATGCGAATCGAGGGCACTAATAAAACCTTCGGTGTTCATGCTGCTGGTGTGGTAATTTCTTCCCAACCTTTGGATGAAATCGTGCCGCTCCAGCGGAATAATGATGGCTCAGTGATCACCCAATATTATATGGAAGATCTCGACTCAATGGGTCTGATCAAAATGGACTTTTTGGGACTGAGAAACTTAACTATTATCCAAAATGCGATCGATCTGATCGAGCAAACTAAAGGTGATAAAATTGACCCTGATGATATTACGCGCGAGGAGCGTCGAACTTATAAGATTTTATCTAAAGGTACTGCAAATAAACGGCCGCCTAACGTCCAGAAAACTTACAAACAAGTTGAATCGGGCGACTTAGAAGGAGTATTTCAGTTAGAGTCATCAGGGATGCTCGATGTGGTTGCCAGGTTGAAACCATCGAGTATCGAGGATTTATCATCGATACTGGCTCTATACCGACCTGGGCCACTTGATGCGGGACTAATTCCGATCTTTATCGATCGTAAGCACGGTCGGGAAAAAATCAGTTACGAACATCCGATTTTAGAGCCAATTTTAAATGAGACTTATGGCGTAATTGTTTATCAAGAGCAGATCATGAAGATCGCTCAAGATTTGGCTGGATATACATTAGGTGAAGCAGATATTTTGCGTCGCTGTATGGGTAAGAAAAAAGCCGATGAAATGAACAAACAACGCGAGAAGTTTCTCGATGGTGCCGCGAAGAAAGGAGTCGAACATTCGATCGCCGATGCACTGTTTGATAAGATGGTTTTATTCGCAGAATATTGTTTTAACAAAAGCCACTCAACTGCCTACGCTTATGTTACTTATCAAACAGCTTTTTTAAAGGCTAATTATCCGGCTGAATATATGTCAGCACTCTTGACTGCCAATAGTGGCGATCAAGATAAAATGACTAGATATTTGAATAATTGTGAGCAAACATTAGATATCAAAGTTGAGCCGCCAGATATCAATCGATCGTATGTCAAATTCCGACCAGTTATCGATCCAAATCGACCAAATCGGCTAAATATTTTATTTGGTTTATCGGCAATTAGAAATGTAGGTGAAGCTGCGATCGAGAATATCTTAACTGCCCGTGAAGAAGGTGGTGAATTCTTATCGCTTGCAGATGTTTGTCAGCGAGTTAGCTTGCAATCTGTGAATAAACGGACACTAGAATCATTGATTCAATGTGGGGCATTTGACAATATCGATCGCAATCGCCGCCAGTTAATTAACGATCTAGAAGTAATTATTCCGTGGTCGCAAAGTAAGGCTAAAGAAAAAGCGATCGGCCAAGGTAATCTATTTGATTTATTCGGTGATTCCAAACCAGAAATAGGTGGATTTGAGGCTACTCCAAAATCACCAATTGTGAGCGATTTTTCATCTCAGGAGCGGTTGCAATTCGAGCAAGATCTTTTAGGAATATATGTCTCAGATCATCCACTCAAAAATGCTGAAAGAATTGCAAAGATGCAGAAGCATGATTTTAAAAGACTGGTGGAAATCGACAAGCCTTGTAAAGATGTTAAAATTGTGGTGATGCTGACAGAAGTTAAGGTAGTTCAGACTAAAAAAGAAAATAAGTCGATGGCTATTCTCAAACTCACCGATCTCGCGGGTAGTAAATTAGAAGCAGTAGTTTTCCCAGAAGCTTATGAGAAAAATAAGAATGTACTCGTCGGGAATGCTTCAGTAATTTTAGTCGGTAAAGTCAGTAAAAAGAAAGATGAAGATGAGCTACAAATGATCGTCGATGAGGCGATCGCGATCGATTACAATTTTGTTAATAAACCAGTAAATCTAGTCACCGAACCCAAACACTTAGTCTTAATCGAATTACCCATAAATGTGGCGACAGACGATATCCAGACTCAGCAGCTCAAGACAATGCTAGAAGAGTATTCTGGGGATACGCTAGAGATTAAAACACCAGTGTACGCGATCGTGCGGGGCGAAAACGGTTATCAATTAGTTCAGTTTGGCAAACAATTCTGGGTGCAAGATCCTGCTGGATTGGTAGACAGAATGCAGGATCGCGGTTTTGATATTAAAGTGAAAGAAATTGAATCCGTGGATGGTGAATATTGAAAGGAATCATTTTCCAACACCCATACACCCCCACTACGGTGGTACAGCACACCCCCACTCCCACTCCCACCGATCGAGAGAATGATACTAGAGACGATCGCCGATCGCTGGTTTATACTGGTAACGCAGCGCACCATAGCGAGATACTAATGAAACCTTACACAGCCTCCTTGGATTCGGGTTGGCGGCATGAATTCATCCAAACCAACAACATTCGCTTACATTGTGTCACCCAAGGCGAGGGTGAGTTGGTGGTTTTACTTCATGGTTTTCCTGAATTTTGGTACTCTTGGCGACATCAGATTCCCGCCCTCGCCCGTCATTTCAAGGTTGTCGTTCCCGATCTGCGCGGCTATAATTATTCTGATAAACCCCTCACTGGCTACGATCTCGATACTCTCAGTAACGATGTGCAGGGGCTAATCGAGTCACTAGGGTATGCGAAAGCGCATATTGCTGGACACGACTGGGGTGGTGCAATTGCATGGCATCTAGCTCAAAAATGCCCTCAAGTACTCGATCGATTGGCAATTCTCAATGCACCCCATCCTCAACGGTTATTGCAGGAAATGGGTAGTAATTTCGATCAGTTGCGGCGGAGTTGGTACATGTTGGCATTTCAGGTACCAGGTTTACCTGAATGGTTGATTCAACAAAATCTCAAAGATTTTATCCTCAATGTCTTTCGCGGGCAAGCTGTTAGAAAAGGAGCTTTTACAGCGGAAGATAATCAAATTTATCAAGAAGCTTTAGAAAAACCTGGCGTTTTAGCGGCTGCACTCAATTACTATCGACAGTTGCTCGCCCCCCAAAACTGGCTCCAAAACTGGAATAATTCTCCACTTCAGATTACCGTACCGACATTGATGCTCTGGGGCGAAGAAGATAATTTTCTCAGCAATAAACTAACTGAAGGAATGGAGCGGTTGATCTCTGCACCATTTAAACTCAAACGAATCCCACATTGCGGTCATTGGATTCAACAAGAAGTACCTCAAATTGTCAATCGAGAACTCTTGAATTTCTTCCAATCCAATTCAACAGCTAAGGAATTCGGGATTAAATAACATTCTAACCATCTGGGTGCGTCAGCAGCGCAGTATGGTCGGGTTCCCCGACCATACAACTGCGACAAGACAAGACAAGACAAGACAAGGACAAGACAGCGAGACAAGACAGGCGCGAGAACACACCCTACAAAACCTAATTCAAACATTTACTAAAGCCTGAGATACATATTTATTGACTAAATTCACCAGGTCTGTAGGTGTAAATGGCTTGGTCATATAGTCATTAGCACCGACCATTTTTGCCTTGAGTCGATCGAACATGCCGTCGCGACTACTAAGCATTAAAATCGGTACATTTTTAAAACTAGGAGATTTGCGGAGAAGTTGACAGAGTTCGTAGCCATTGATATCTGGCATACTGATATCCAGCAAAATTAGCATCGGATGAGTGCGAATTAGCTTGGTCATTGCTTGAGCGGGTTTTAGTAGACTTATCACTTCATATCCGTGAGATTCCAGTGTTAACTTCACGCTATTTTGCACTGTCTGACTATCATCGATACAAGCAATTAAAGGGCGTTCTTCGTCTTGTTTTTGGCCATATCCAGTAATTTGTGCATTCCGGTTGCGGATCAGCGGTAGCAACAGATGACTAAGTTCTTGGACATCAATATTTAGTTGGTTGGCAATACTATAAAGACAAAGATTTTGAGTCAGTGCGGCTTGGTAAGACTCGATCGCTTTGGTACTTTGAAGTTGCTGCCATAAAAGTTGATATAAGCTGTCAATATTAGAAAGATATACTCTCACTAACGGTGAAGTAAGATGAGGACGAATTTTCTGCCATTGCCAAATCAGTTGTTTGACTGGAGTAATAATTTGTTGGACTGAAGCTGATAAGATTAGCACATCCAGGTGGGCATCAAGATTAAACTCCATCTCAGCATTGCCAATTGCCATGATATGGATAAAAGCTTCTTGAGTACTCGTAAATGCTAGTTGACGAACTTGTTGGAGTGATAATTTTCCCGATTGCCATTGATGACAGATAAATTGATAATCAGATTGACCGATGGGGAAATCGCTCAAATTAAAGTCGGGATGATGCCGTCTAGTTAAATATATTAATCTTTCTCTTTGCCCCAGCGTACTAGTCGCAAAATGCAGCTTACCATTCCCAAAGTAAGCTTCCCAAGTTATCGAATTATCTAAAGCATCTTTAATTATTAATTGCCCTGATAATTCTTGCTGGATAATCTCTTTTAAGGCTTCAACAACTCTAGTCATCACTGGTATTGATATATTTTAACTAATCTTGTCGATATAGTACCGTTAGACCTTATCGATCGATGTAAGGATAGAAAGTAGATGCAGATCGTTACCTGCTTGATGGCGATTTGCTAGCGCAATGCTGATGGGGGAGAATCGATCGAAGATCGCTAAACTGCCAAAATAGAGC
The DNA here is from genome assembly GCF_031418915.1 of Chamaesiphon sp. VAR_48_metabat_135_sub. Classification (NCBI taxonomy): domain Bacteria; kingdom Bacillati; phylum Cyanobacteriota; class Cyanophyceae; order Gomontiellales; family Chamaesiphonaceae; genus Chamaesiphon; species Chamaesiphon sp. VAR_48_metabat_135_sub. Next base: position 22,788 of record NZ_JANOJV010000012.1, read on the forward strand.
AGGTATTATTGGTCTATTTTTATAGATAGTGCAAATTGTCTCCCATATCTAATATGCCCATGAGAACTGAGATCTAAACATTTCATCATCGATTATCTAAACTATTGCCTCTATCAAAGAGTTCTGCGGTAAAGGGCACCTCGGCAGGTAAGGTGGATGCACTCAGATGCTTAACGGAGTCAGCAGTCAGGAGTTTGTTTTTACAAGCGGGGATTTACGCCGCCCAATCCTAGGATTGGGTGGTGTAAGTTAAGTGACTATTTCGTACGCCCAATTCTCAATTTCCGAATTCCGAATCCCGAATCGCAGCCAGAGATCTCCCTGTGGAGCCGGAAATAGATGCGATCTGTCAGAATCTCAAGCACTGTGAAGAAATTTTAGTCTTGATTGTTTTATTCTCGGTTCAATCTGGGAACAATACATAAGTGAGGGTTCGATATTATGGCACACAATTGTTGCTAAATGTGACAAACTAGCTCATTAGCATCGCTAATGAAGATGAGAATCGAGTTGTGTTTCCTCGATCTCTATCACACACAGATTTCTTCATCGTTATCTACAATCGTAGTTAAATATTCATGTAAATTTAATTACAAGCTTGTTTTTTCACCATGATTCATCGTTCTCGCATCCTTTGAGGTAGTCGAATTGCGATCGTCAAGCTGAAACATCTAACATATAAAGTTTCTAGGTGTAAATCTAACATAGAATTTCCATATATTGACGGCGAAAAATAATGCTTGAGAGTAATGACAAATCAGCAGGACTCAGTTTTAAAGATCTAATTATTCAGTTGAAGTCCATTAAGTCTCAGTCATTTAGTGGCAATTTAATTGTTAAAGTAGATGCAAATTTGACCTGGACATTTTCATTTAGGCTGGGGCGTTTAGGTTGGTTCAGTGGTGGAGTTGATTCAATTAATTGCTGGCAGAGAAGCTTGAGTCTCGCTAAACTTAAATTATCGCCAGAAAAATTGGCAGAAATTAATAATTTATCTCAAGCAACACTAGAATCAAATACCTTAGCAGAACTGTTAGTCAAGGAATCGATCGACCGAGAGAAATGTGCCGACATCGTTACGAGGATGACGATTGAAGGCTTATTTGACATCATTCAATTTAGTCAACATAGTGGCAATCGGCTAGCTTATCGACTAACTGAAACTGGGGCAGGTAATAGCTCATTAAATTTAATATTGCCACTACTGGAAATCGAACCAATTCTCACCAAATCGATCCAAGTATGGCAAGAATGGGCGAATGCAGGATTAGCACTGTATGCACCTAGTTTATTTCCAGTTATCTATAAATCAACCGAAATTTCGCAATTACTCGATGGTTCCGATCTATATCACACAGTTTTATCGATCGATGGTAATCGATCTCTACGCAGCTTGGCTGCGAATAATCATCAATCGATATTAGAGTTTACAAATACGCTCCTCCCATTATTCAGATCTGGATTTATTACTTTAGCAGCGCAACCAAAATCTAGACTAAATAAATCTCAAAATGCCGAGACAATCGATCGATCCGCAACTGGAGATCTGAGATCGACAGGAAGTAGTCAGTTAAGCAATCGATTTAATCAACCTGCTAATTCTGCCTCAATCGAGAATTCAGCAACCAAGCAGAGTCCGTTAATTGCCTGTATTGATGATAGCATCTTGATTTATCAGTCTTTAGAAAGAATTCTCGATCGACATGGCTATCGTCATTATGGAATCCAAGATCCGTTGAAAATTATGCCGAGTTTGATTAGAAACAAACCGGATTTTATTTTCTTAGATTTATTAATGCCAATTACGAATGGTTATGAAGTATGCGAACAAATTAGGAAAACTCCTAGTTTGAAGCATATACCAGTAATTATTCTGACTGGCAAAGATGGACTGATCGATCGAATGCGATCGAAAATGGTGGGAGCGACTGGTTTTCTTGGTAAACCAGTCGAGGCAGAGGCAGTTTCAAAAATGCTTGAAAAATATCTTGTTGTAGGTAAAGAATCATGAGTCAAATTTTAATCGTTGAAGATAGCAAGTTAGAAGCAGATAAACTTAGAAAATGTCTGGAAAATCAAGGATTTTCAATTACAATCGTCACTAGTGGTGAAGAAGCTGAAATTAGACTCAAAACTTTTAAACCAAGTTTAATTGTTCTGGATGTAATTTTACCTGGAGAGAGTGGATTTGAGCTATGTCGCAAGCTAAAAACCGAGGTATCAACTCAAAATATCCCGATCGTTATTTATTCGACTAAAAATAAGCAGATCGATCGAACTTGGGGTGATATGAGTGGTGCTGATGCTTATTTAAGTAAAACAGTCGATGAAACAACTCTGCTGGAAACAGTTAATCGGTTGATGAGTTGAGAATTAAGTAAATTATCGATCTTAGCGAAGGCAAAATCATAAATCTTGAATTATGAATTTATAAATTATGAGTCAACTTATCGATCGGGCACCATCACATCAAAGAGATCGGCAATTAGTTCACGCGAATGATTCAAGTGATGAATCTCAAAGATTTCTGGGGTTTACTATTGGCAATAATTTGAATGCTTTGATTCCTTTGGTAGATTTGCAAGCAACAATTAAAATTACATTGTCTGAAATTTTACCAGTTCCCCAGATGCAAGATTCATTACTTGGCATTATTAATTATGGAGGTAAAGCAACTTGGGTGGTGGATCTAGCACATCTCATGGGCGGATCTTCTTATCTTCAGACACAAGACATATCGACCAGTATGGGGCTATTATTTCGAGTTCAAAACGAAATTGTTGCACTGTCTATCGATCGAGTAGGTACGATTGAAACGTATAAATCTGAGGAATGCTTGTCAATTGGGGAAGCAATGTTTACCGACCGAATGCGATCTTTTTTGGCTGGTTATTTTATTGATGAGTCTCAACAATCTCGGGTAGTAGTCGATCTCGATCGGGTAATTCATTCGCTAAGTGTCTTCCGTGGCTAATCGCAGATCGCACCTAACTAGTAAAAAATATTAACTAACAATTATCGCAAATGTTTAAAAAAAGCTTATTTGGTTCCGCAGAGGATAGATCGGACAAAACACCAGACATGCTCAATCCCATTTCCTCCTCAATCGAGCAACAACAGAAGTCTAATTCAGATCGAAACCCAATGACTAATACCACAGCAAAACAGCAACTATTATCGATTCTCCAAGATACCCAAGTTAAACTAGAGAATTCTAATAGTCCGAACACCGAGCCACTCCGCCAAAATTTACGGAAAGCGAGAGAACTAGCGGGATTTTTGTCAGTTGCTAGCCCAGCATCTGCACCTGCACCTGTCGCTAGTATCGATGCCGAACAAGTTTATCAAATTGCCACTAGAATTAGACAGGCAGGTACGCCGGCGGCAGCATTTAGTAGTGCAGTTAGCGATATCAAAGCATTGATGAATGTCGATCGAGTCTTGATTTATGAATTAACTGGAGTTACTGGTAAAGTTGTCGCCGAAGCAGTCCAAACTGGTTTTACACCAACATTCGGCGCAGAAATTCCGCCGATTGGATTTGGCTTCGAGCAATTGACTGACGACAGGTCTCATCGAGCAATTGCGCTGATTAATAGTCAAATTAGCCCTTATCAAAAACAGATTCTCGACCAGTATCAAGTTCAAGCGACAGTAGCAATTCCAATTTTAATTAATGGTTATTCGGCAACTACCGATAGTTATAGTTTAGGTCGTGTTTGGGGATTATTGGTCGTTCATCAGTGCGATCGATCGCGCCAGTGGACAGAATCTGAAACTGCTTGTCTATCACAACTATCGCTCGAACTTACCCTTGCGCTCCAACCAAATCAACCCCTACTGCAATTATCTCAACGCCGCGACCTGTTAGCAACGATCGATCTCGAAGCCCAAGAATTAATGCAGGGAATTCTCGATCGGATCCGCCATTCACTCCAAGCAGATCGAGCGATGGTTTATGCTTATAATCCAGATTGGAGCGGTCAAATTATTGGCGAATCCGTCGGTAATAATTGGGCGAAAGCAGGGAATTCACTCGATCGAGATTTCTTCGTGACTGGTGAAAACTACAAGCCCTATTACATGGTCAACGATCTCCAGACCAAAGGCTTGGCTCGCGCAGTAATGGAGAAGCTGGAACCGTTCCAAATCAAAGCTTACATCGTCGTGCCGATCGTTGCCAATAACCAATTAATCGGCTTGCTCGGCGTATATCAAAATTCTGGTCCCCGCAACTGGCAAGAATCCGATCTCAACGCGATGCTGGAATTTGCCAAGAATTTCAGTTTCCCGCTCCAACAAACCGCCAATCGCCGTCAGGCACAGTTTCAGACCAAATTAATGGAAAGCCGACTCGAACGGGAGCGGGGATTGGCTAAACTGCAAGAGCGACTCAGAACAGCCAGAGACGCACAAAATGTCTTTCAAATTGCCACCCTTGACGGGCGCAAACTATTAGATGTAGAACGAGCAGCGATTTATCAGTTTAACCCCGACTATAGCGGTCGATTTATTTCTGAATCAGCTACTCCAGGCTGGTCGGATCTGGTCAAAATCATTCCCTTTATTCAGGATACATTTTTACAACGGACTAAAGGTGGACGTTATAAAGATGGCGAATGTCTGGCGGTTAATGATATCTATACACACGGACATCAAACTTGTCACGTCCAACTGTTAGAGCAGATGGAAGCTAGGGCTTATATCATCGCCCCAATTTTTGGAGCTAATCGGAAATTATGGGGGTTGATTGCTGTCTATCAAAACTCTGGCGCACGGCAGTGGCAAGTCGATGAGATCGAAACCCTCCGACAATTGGGACTGCAAGTTGGGATTGCGATGGAGCAGATCGATTATATTCAACAATTGCAAAAGAAAGCCGAACAGGAGCAGACAATCAATCGGATTTCCGAGCGGATTCGTCAATCTTTAGCGGTTGATGATGTCTTCAAAAGTGTCGTTCAAGAAATTCGTCAAGCAGCTAAAGCCGATCGATCCGTAGTTTATCAGTTTAATCCAGACTGGAGCGGCCAAGTCGTCGCTGAATCGGTTGGAAGTGGCTGGGTGTCTCTACTCGTCGAGCAGGCAAAAGATGAAATTCTCACTGGTAATCGGACTCAAAGCGATCGTTGTTTACTGCGCAAATGGTCCGGTAAGGATATTACAGAGGAAGATACTTATCTCCAAAACACCAAGGGTGGTAAATATGCCAAAGGTGAAAAATCGACAGCAGTTAATGATATTTATGCCCGCAAATTCCCCGACTGTTACATTCAGTCCTTAGAAAAATATCAAGCTAAGGCATATATTCTCGCCCCAATTTTCATCGGCGAGAACTTGTGGGGATTACTAGGAATTTATCAAAATGATGCACCTCGGATCTGGGATACCTCCGAACGCGCTGTTGTCGAGCAAATCGCTTTACAAATTGGCGTAGCACTGCAATTGTCCGAATACTTGGAACGAGTTCGGACTCAGGAACAGGAATTATCGCAGATCGTCGATCGAGAACGGGCTACGCGCCAAGAATTGGAATCAGAGGCCCTGCGCGTCCTCAAAGCGATCGGTCCCTCCTTCCGAGGCGATTTAACTGTGCGTGCGCCCCTATCTGAAACCGAGATCGGCACGATCGCCGATGGCTACAACACCACGATTCAAAGTCTGCGGGAGTTGGTACGCCAAGTCCAAACCGCCGCCACCAGCGTGAGTAGCACTTCTAGCACTAATAATATTTTAGTCGATAATCTCTCGGCCCAAGCCAAACAAGAACTCGCCCAACTCGATTTAGCCCTAACACAGGTAAATCTAATGGCAGTTTCCAGTCAAGAAGTCTCTGACTTTGCTCAAAAAGTCGAACAGGTAGTTCAATCAGCCAACCGTACCGTCCAAAATGGTGACGCACTGATGGAAAATACCGTAGAAGAGATTTTAGAGATTCGATCGACTGTATCCACAACTGCTAAAAAAATCAAACGTCTGGGTGAAACCTTCCAGAAGATTTCTAAAGTAGTTAACCTGATCGAAAACTTCGCTACCCAAACCAACTTACTTGCACTCAATGCCTCGATCGAAGCAACCCGTGCGGGACAATATGGTAAAGGATTTGCCGTAGTAGCCGATGAGGTGCGCTCTCTGGCTTATCAGTCTGCGAATGCGACGACTGAAATCGAACGCCTGGTAGAC
>NZ_JANOJV010000013.1:0-33045 GCF_031418915.1 Chamaesiphon sp. VAR_48_metabat_135_sub
TTCTACGCCAAACTCCTCGAACTCGATGATATCGTGCCCCTAGACTGCGCCAAAACAGCCCTAGAAACCGTCTATCAATCCTGCTACCTCAATTTCCAAGGCGGTAAATTTGGAGCCGCCAACGGAGTCAAAATCGACGGCACACCGTCGAATCCCAAAGACACCCATCCCCTCGAAGTATGGACGGGAATTAACTTCGGCATCGCCGCCTTTTTAGTGCAAATGGGAATGCGAGAAGAAGGATTAAAATTAGCCGAGACAATTGTCGAGCAAGTATATACTAACGGCTTGCAATTTAGAACTCCCGAAGCAATTACCTCTGCTGGCACTTTTCGCGCTAGCCACTATCTTCGCGCGATGGCAATTTGGGGGATTTATCATACTTTAACCCAAACTAACGCCAACGATTGAAACCACTTTGAGTATTCGTAGCAACGTAGGTTACTTTACGCGATCTATAATCCACCTATGACACAATTTCCCCACGATCAATTTGCGAAGAACTTACTGGAGTCACTGCTGGCTCCAGGTGGACAAGTAACTACCGCTCTCACCATCGATAGTGAAGTGAGGGAGATCGATGTCTACTTTAATCCCAACAACGATCCTAGCAGCATCTCAGATCTCGGATTACTGGCTCGATGTGCTTCTCAACCCGCAGTATTTGAACCATTCAGAAATCCAGTCAGCACCGCCGAAATTCGGAGTTGTATGTCCAAACTCTACGACTTGCATCGAGAAACAGTTCGACAAGCCAAGAAAGACGGGCAAAAGATTACCGATGCAGAACTCCCAATCTTGTGGATTCTTACCCCCACATTAGCCGCGCCAACATTGACAGGTTTTGGTGCTATAAATGAAGTAGGTTGGGGAAATGGGGTGTACTTATTTCCACCATTGCAAAAGACGGCGATTATCGTTATTCACCAGTTACCATCGATTCCCGAGACTTTATGGTTTCGGTTATTAGGTAAAGGTAAAGTTCAACAACAAGCAATTTCAGAAGTAGCTGATTCACCTCTTGATAGTCCACATCGAACAGATGCACTCAAGCTATTTGGAAACCTCCGATTTATTTTAGAAGCCCAAAAAAGTAAAAAATCAGAAGAACAGGAGTTGATTATGCAATTATCACCTTTATACTTAGCCGAGATCCAAGCAGCCGAAGATCGGGGTAGACAAATTGGCGAACGCCGAGAAGAAGTTTTAATTATACGTCTATTGAATCGTCGTGTCGGAGATATATCACTGCAAGTTCAGGAACAGATTAAATCTCTACCTTTAGAAAAACTAGATGATTTAGGTGAGGCTCTATTGGACTTTGGTGGAATGGACGATTTAACTAATTGGCTAGATACCAATGGTTAATTACTCGGTTTTTAATTGGCTGGCAATATCTCGAACTACAGGATTAAAATCTCGGCTTAATCTGTTTAAATGTTCGATCGACACTGACGGATTACAAGCTATTGCCAATCGATCGAGCCAATTATCGGAGTAAAGTAGTTTATCTCTCTGTACTGTTGAAAGTTGAGGATGCAGTCCAGCAATAAACCGATTTAAAGAATTTTCTAACTGCAAAGCTCGATCGAGTAATAAATTCAAACCCTGTGGATGCAGCAATACTGCTAATCTAATTTCGATATCTCGATGATACAACATTTCCCACAATTGCTCTGTAGGTGTCTCTGGGTTAGCTGCTAATTCTCGATAGATCGATCGTAGCCGAGATTGTGCTAACTTTGTTAATGTACGATCTTTACTATGCGAGAACTTTTCAAGCATATCAATTGGAGCGGTTCTGTCTACTTTTATTAGCTCTTCTCGTATATTACCAGGTAAATTTGGATGATTTGCTATTAACGATTGAACCTCAATAGCTAAATTTATTTCTAATTCACTAACTTGAAGTGAATTTATGTATATTGAACGTAATACATCGCCAGATAAAATTGACGTTCTTTTAAGAATACTTATCGTAGTTAAAAGTGGAGTGTTTGGATGTCGTGCGATATACCCAGGTATATAATCATATCGATCGTATGAACATCCACTGGCAATTTTGGTCAGAAGATGACTGGGTGCAAGTGGATTACGATACATACTAGAGATAGCAGCACCAAAACCGATTCTTATTTGCTCTTCTAAAATATCTACTGGTGTGCTGGGATTGGCTGCTACAGAAGACGCATAATATGTGTAAAATGCAGGCTTTCGTAATATGTCAATGGGTGTAGCTGGATTACGAGCAACTGCGGAACAAATTGTCGAATTTTCATGTTGAGAAAGTTCTCTTAGTAATTCAGGATTGGTTAAGTTACGGCAGGCTGCATATTCTTCCATTGTTGCACCATGCTGATATGTTCCATAACGAAAATAACGTCTGAATTTTAGTAATATTTCACCTGGAGTTTGAGGATGAAATTGTACTCTTCGCCGAACATTAATATCTTTATCTTCACTTAAAATGATTAGTGGGGTAGCCGTAATATTTGAATTCTTGAGAATAGCTAACCTAACTTCTTTATGTTCGCTAGTGGCAAAATCTACTAATATTCTTTGAGCCGTAGTCGGTTGTTTAGCGATCGAGATTTGATTATTCAATGTCAAGAGTGGTACAAGCTCGATCGGAATAGCATCGATTGCGGCTAAATCGCAGAGTCGATCGTGTTTTTGGATTAACTCAGCTTCTTGTATCGCTTGAATGACAGCAGGTGGCAGAATAGACATTTGAAAAGGGTTTTGCAGTTTTTATAGTAGGTAAATTCGTCGCTACAATATATTATTATGGCTAAGTTTAGAATGAACGAGTTACGGAAGATATGGAAACGATCGACTTGTTGCGCTCTGGGCAATTGCAGGGGATTAAACGGCTGGATTTAGCTGCTGGTTTGACAGAATTCCCGATCGAGATTTTTGACTTAGCAGATTCGCTAGAAATATTGAACCTGTCGATCCTCAGATCGATTACTAATTATCTATTGATTCTTGCCAAAATCTACTTGCCCCCAGATTTCATCTAATAAAAGGTCCTCGCCAATTGTTGGAGTAGAAATTGTTGCCCAATGATGAGGGAGAATGATTCGATCGATCCAACCGCGCTCGTTTGCTGTCACTGGCGATTCCTGCTTATAAGTATTAACAGTATTATGGAGATGCAATCGTAAATCAGTTAAAAATTCAGGAGTAAGTTGTGGATGAGATTCGCCATCTGCTAAATATTTTGCCACCGCGAACACGACTTGATAGACACAACACTGACGATAGAGATAGAGACTATCTCTATCTCTAGGCATACTTAAACCTTGCAACAAAAGTCCGATCCAGTGATGGATATAATCTAAATCTGCCAAGCCTTCCGTCATTACCAATAGCTCTAAATTTAATTGAGATTGGGATGCTTGGATTTCATGTCGAAACCAATCCCAACAAAGTCGAACTACTTGATTAAATAATCGCTGGGTATCGGAACTCAATTCATGACGCTTGCGAAATCTATCGCCGATTAAAAATGCTTGAAATGCGGGTAATTCGGCTTCACCACTAGTGATAATCTCGATTCGATCGAATCTATCAATTTGAGGGATAGATGTCTCTACGACCAGATTTTGTGCCATTCGATCGAGATCTGGTAGGATGGTGCCACCAAGAACGCGATCGCCTGCAAGTACATCAGTTTGAGCTTGTTGAAGATTAGCTAAAGCTAACAAAGCAATCTCATCGATCCGATCTGGATGATGAGAAATTGCGGCGATAATAGCTTGCTCGATCGCCAAAAAGCCAGGTAATTCAAAGGATTCAGCTAAACTGATACCGATATCGGTAACGCGGCGGAGACATTCTTCAATTTGCGATTCATCCTGAGTATCAATGACGATGGCGATTTCATCGATTTGTTCTTGAATGGTAGTTTCAAAAATTGAAGCAAGAATATCAAAACCTAACTCTATTGATGTCGGTAGATCAATATCTGCAGCACTCCAATCACCTAATTTTAATTTTAATTGTTCGAGTGTCCCTGCCATTCGATCGAGAATCGCTCGCTCGTCAATTTCTCGCTTTGTAATTTGAGCATTCAGACACTCATCTAATCCTGAATATCCATCTAGCAGCAAGATTTGAATCGATGTATCGATCTCTAGTTCTAAATTATAAAAGACTCGCACCAGATCCTCAAAATTGTGAGCAATGTGCTCGATTGTTGCTAATCCAACATTTGCTGCGGCACCTTTGAGCGTATGTAATGCTCGCATCAGATTATGTACTTTGGCAGTGGTATGTTCGCTCGGTAATGTGAGAATTTCTTGCTCGATCGTTTGCAGCAATTCTGGTGCTTCACCTAGAAAATAACTGTAAGCTTGAGATTGGATTTGTGAGTCGTTCATAGGGGTTGGAGGTGAGAGAGTAGGAGTTAGAGGGTGAAGGATAGTGAATAGTTACTTATTGCTTATTACTTATTAAGCAACTAAAGTGCCGAGATATTTGTTCAATGAAGAGTCGATTGATTCTTTAGTAATTGGTTTACAAGTAAATTCAGAAGCACCGACGACTTTGGAACGCAATCGATCGAGCAAGCCATCTTTACCTGCAAGAATCACAATTGGAATTTGAGAAAATGCCGAAATTCGCCTAATTTGACCACAAATTTCGTAGCCATTAACTTTGGGCATAATCAGATCGAGAAAAATTAGATCTGGTTTATTTTCTAACAATCTGGGCAAAGCTTGAGTAGCATCTTGAATTGAGATAAACCTGTATCCAGCATCAGTAACGAGCGATCTCATTGTTTCACAAACATCTGGATTATCGTCGATGCAAATTACTAGTTTAGAGTGAGTGCGTTTTGGTAGCATTGATGGAGTCTTGGCAACTGCTTGATGTTCTGATGACGATGCTTTGCCAGCAGATAATAATTTATTACCAATCTGGGGTAATCTGAGATCGGGAAGATCGAGTAATTCGATGATGCCAGTTTGAATATAACGAATCAACGATCTCGTCAGCAATAACAAATCTTCATCGATCTCCGTCGCAATTTCGCGGAGTGTGCGCTTACCTGTAATCACCTGAACTAAATTTTGATAAATAATTGGCGTAGTTTGCCGATATAGTTGAACGGGATGTTTGATAACTGGAGTTTTATTTGGTGAAATATTACCTAATTTCTGCGCGTACCATTCTTGCCACATTACTTCAGATTGCTCGATGACTTCTTCCGTATTTACGAGGATTGGCGGTCGATCGACAAAAATTTCCGATTGCGATCGAAAAGTTAACTTTTGACCTTGACTGTACTGCAACAAATCAAAAATAGTTTCCTGTGCCACAGTACTTAACATCGTCGTGACTTGTGTTGAAGTAATTTCTGTTAACATCATCAAGGCGATCGCCCCTTGATAATGCCAAGAAGTTTCTCTTCCAGTCTCAAATGCCACCCATTTTTGACAACTTGCCGCCTGAAATAATAATTCGATGCCCACATGCTCGTAACCCACATGAGCGCGTAGCAGCCGTTGCCATAGTCGATTGGGTTGCGATCGATCGAGACTCCAGACGATCTGCCCTTGGTAAAACACGATTTCCCAGGCATGTCCCGAAGCAACTGTAACATCTAAAGAACCGCTAAATTCTCCCCAGTTCAGATACTGGAGTCTGCTAATAATGCTGCGTTGTGGGTCGGCGGCCGTCAGATACTGAAGATCGTTGTTCATTACAGGGAAAAAGGGGGTAGCCGATACAGTGAGGTTAAATACTCAACAATTAGGATGTCTAGTATAATTGTGGAGATCGATTTTTAAGACTCATTATTAGTATTCCCCACTAATCACCGAGTACGCTATCATACTCAATTAACATTAGGCATCACCACGCAGAATTTAAAAAATTGGAATAAAGGAGATCTTGTTTCAGCGATCGGACAAGTTTGCAGATATTGCAAGGAAGTGTCTAAAGACTGTGCGATTCAAGGGCAGCTTAGAGATTCGCTAGAGTCCAGCGCAAGTAAATTAGTGTTGCTGGCATCGAGATCGGAGCAGTGCATTGCAGCGATGGTTATGACTACAGGTTTGCATCAGTTTAGCTAAGAAAAATTAGGAGTTGACGTGTTGAAGTTATTCGCTAGGTTAAGGACACTATCCGCAAAATTGCGTCCCATCGGGGCCGGCAAACCTCGCGAGCGTCATCAACCACTCGCTGGTGCCCCCGATTTTGAGCCTAATCGTGGATCGATCGATATTGGCAGAGCCGCGTCTGGTGCAAATGGATCTTGGGACTCATCGACAGATGTATCTAGCACTCTATACCCAAATAATTCGAGTTCGCCCCAACCGCAGCTACTCGCATCCGAAGGGGGCGAAATAGTCGCACCTTTATCCTCAACTAACCCAGCCCCAAAAAAAGCCGATCCCTCAGCTAAAGAGAAAAAAGCGAACCGGCCGATTTTTGGGAATGTCGGTAAAACTGCTGTCGCCTTTGGTGCCACCATCGCCAAACCATTTCAGGGTGAAAAACCACTTCACAAAAATCGACTATTCTGGGCGGGTTCTGGCCTCAGTGTCGGATTATTAGCTCTGACTGGATCGTGGATCTTTGTAGACAATAGCGTCAGTCAGTATGCTCCAGCCGATGCCCTCAGCTATGTTCGTCCTGGTACGATTACCATCAAAGGACTGAATGGGGGCGTGTTGCTGCAAACGGGGAATGCCACCCGCGAGACACTCAAAACTTGGCAAATGCCCGACAAGCTCAAAAAAGCTTTTGTGGCGATCGAGGATCGGCGTTTTTACGAGCATGATGGCGTAGATTACAAAGGGGTCACGCGGGCACTCGTCCAAAATATCACTTCCAAAAACTTAGTCGAAGGTGCCAGTAGCATCAACCAGCAGTTGGCGCGAGTAGTTTACCTCAACCAAGAGCGGAGTTTCTGGCGCAAACTGCGAGAAATTCGCCTCGCCCAAAGATTGAATCAAGGATTGACTAAAGAGCAAATTCTCGAACGATATCTCAATCTTGTCTACTTAGGTGAAGGCACATATGGAGTCGCCGATTCTGCTTGGGTCTACTTTAGCAAAACAGTTGACAAACTCACCCTCGCAGAAATGGCCACCCTTGCCGCCATGCCACCTGCACCCAATAAATACTCGCCCTTTGTCAATCCTAGATTTGCCGAGCAACGTCGCAATCTCGTTCTCGATCGCATGGTAGATGCTAAATTTATCACAGCATCAGAGGCAAGTACAGCGAAAGCCGAACCACTCAAACCCAAGCGTAGCCCGATGAAACGGGAAGAGCAACAAGCCCGATATTTTACTAAATATATCGAGCAGGAACTACCCCAACGGATCTCTGCTAAAGCAATTAAAGAAGGTGGGCTAACTGTCGAAACCACCCTCAATCCAGAATGGCAAACCAAAGCCGAAGAAGTTGTCAACTCCACCGTTCGCAACAATCGGGGTTCCTTTGGACAAGCCGCAATGGTGAGTATCGATCCACGCACTGGCGGGATTCGATCGATGGTTGGGGGTACCGACTTTGAAACCCACCAATTTAATCGCGTCACCCAAGCCAAACGTCAACCTGGATCGACCTTCAAACCGATCGTCTATGCTACGGCGATCGCTGGAGGGATCAGTCCGAATAAATCCTATCTAGATGCCCCCTTCGATGTTGATGGTTACAAGCCCAAAAACGCGGGGAAAAAATTCAAGGGCTATATTTCGATGCACGATGCTCTGATTAACTCAGTTAACATCATCGCGATCAAAATCCTGATCGATACTGGCTGGCAACCCGTGATCGATAATGCTCATAAAATGGGGATCGAATCCAAACTCGAACCTTACTATTCGCTAGCTTTGGGTGGATTGGAAGTCAACTTACTAGAAATCACTAGTGCTTATAGTACCTTCGCCCATCAAGGTATTCATAATCCCGTTCACGGCATTACCAGAGTAAGTAATCAGAAAGGTGAAATTATCTATCAAAACAAAGTCGAACCAACGAAGGTATTTGAACCTGACACCACCGCAATTATGACCTGGATGATGAGCGGTGTTGTGAATGAAGGTACCGCAACCTCTGCTCAAATCGGTCGCCCTGTAGCGGGTAAAACCGGAACCACGGACAAAGAACGCGACCTTTGGTTCATCGGCTTTGTCCCGCAACTAGTAACTGGAGTCTGGCTGGGTAACGACAATAATCGTCCGACAGGCAATGCTAGTAGTACGGCTGCCTATGCCTGGTCGCGGTTTATGAAAACTGCTGTCCAAGATTTCCCCGCTCAGAAATTCCCCCCCCGTCCCGACAATCTCAGTGGACGCAAACCAGAACTCAAGCTCGATCCGATTCGTCCCCGCTATCGGCGGGATCTCCCCATGCCTAAAGATGGTGAAAGAGTCGATGAAAAGGGTTCCGAATCTCGTCGTTCTCGTCGAGAAGAAACTAGCAGTAGCTCTGAAAATCGCCCTCGTCGTTCTCGTCGTCGCTTTGAGGAGGCAAGTAGCAGTAGTTCGGAGGATAGTCCCCGTCGTTCTCGTCGTCGCTCAGAGGAGGCAAGTAGCAGTAGTTCGGAGGATCGTCCCCGTCGTTCTCGTCGTCGCCGTTCGAGTGAAGAGTAGGGGAGTTGGCTGTACCACCGTAAAGGGAGTGACAGAGTAACGGAGTAAGAAACACCCACACCCCCACACCCCCACACCCACACCCCTACACTTCTCTGCCCTTACCCGTCATGAATTTTGCCAGCTATCACCTCTGGTCGCAATTTGAGCCTGCACTAGGGCGGGAAGATGCTCATTGTCAGATGCAGCGGGGGTGGCGATGGACTCAAAAATCTTCCGTCAAAGAAGTTCCAGAATTGCCACTAGCAGAGACAATTTGGCAAAAGGTGGGAAAACTAGCTCAACAAGGAATCTATGAATTTCATCAAGATCCACTGTTACTAAAACACCCAAAGGGTAGCGAGCGGGTTGCCGATCGATTGTACTTGTATTACGAAATTGCGACCGTGCGCGCTCGAGTGATGCGCATTCTCCAGCAATATCAAGCTGCACCATTTTTGCTCGGACAAGATATTCTAGTCTTAAATCGTGGCGATGAGCCAATTCCGCCACCGATCGACATCCAAGTTGCCGACGATCGGTTTCAACTATTTGCTGCCTTCGACTGTATTATTCGATCGAGTGAGGATCGAATCCATATTATCGATTTTAAAACCGGAATTGCCGATTTCGATCGTCGTCAAGCAGATGTATATCTTTTAGCTTGCAGTTATCTTTATCCCGATCTGAATGCGGTTGCTTCCTTCCATAATCTAGAAACAATGACTAGATCCGAACTAATTACGACTGCTGACGACCGATTAGATTCGATCGCCAGCACATTAGCTCGCATTGCCAAACTACACCGACAGCAACTCGAAGAGTACCAACTGAACCCAGATTGCTTCGATCGATTATTTCCTGCTCACCCTGGTCGTCATTGCCAATATTGTCCTTTTAACTACCGTTGTGCTTATGCTGCAGCGGGTTTGACAAATTGAAATCGGCACCATCTTAATAATCGATCTCTGGCTGGGTATAATTGGGGAATGAGAATAACTACTGACAACTATCAACTGTCAACTATTCGCTGTCAACTAGTTTACCCATGTCTCTAAAAAACCTTCAACCATTTCAAGTAGATCCCGATCGCGTCGATCGACAAGAGATTGCTAATTTAGTCAATAAAGTTAGTATAAATAGTAAAGTTAGCGAGATTCAAGGACTATTCGATCGCAATATTTCGCTCTGTGCTTATTTACTCAAACAAGCTTATATTGACTATCACAAAATTTATTTTTTATCGACTAGTCTGATTCTTAGTGAAGAGCATCGGCCCGATTATATTTGTGCTTGCTATCATCCCAAAAAAGGTCTGAGTTGGTATGCCATTATCTGTGCTGGACCTCAAGAGCAAACGTGGGATGACGATCTTCAACTAACACCAGGAGCCAAACTTGCCTTCGATCGATTAAATTATTGTACCAGTAATTTAGAGCGGATTTTACTCAGCAATAAATTGCTTGAAGAAGTTAATCAGGGTCGAATACATGGGCTATTAATCATCGGTCAAGATACCGAATTTTTTCAGAATCCTAACAAACAAACTCGCAAAAGAAATATCAATCAAAATTCACCTGTTAAACTTAGAACTTACGGGGCTTTTTTACGAAGATTTGAAAACAAAAAACAGCATAGTTGGTTAATTAACAAACTGAGTAATTTCCTCAATCGATAGATCTGAAATTTAAAATTGAAATGCGTTGCTCTGTTGGCAAAGATCAATTATTCAAAGTTGCTGTGTTTGTAAAGCAACTAATTCACGAAACCAACGATGGAGTGGCGCATCATGCCGTCGATCGTGCCAAATTTGCTGATAGTTATATTTGCTAATTTGGATCGGCATCTCGACGATCGATAAATTGGCGGTATCAGCAATGAGTGTGGCGATCCGACGTGGGAGTGTTAGGACCAGATCGGTTTGAGCGACGATAAAAGGTGCTGCCAAAAACTGGGGTATTTTCAACATTACTTGCCGTTTTACGCCCAATTCTTCCAAAGCTCGATCGACATGGCTTTTGAACGAATTAACAACTGGGCTACCTGGCAGATTGGAAATAGTAATCAAGGCGTGAGAACAGGAGATATAAGCATCAAGCGTTAAATCAATTTGGGTAATCGGATGATTGGCTCGAACCACCGAAACGAAATCTTCGGATAACAAAGTTTGCGATCGCATATCACTTATTTCCGAAATGTCGATTACGCCCAAGCCCAGATCGACGACACCATTGCGGCACAAATCCACCACATCAGAACGCCAATGGTGACATTCCACCGCTAATTGAGGAGCGATCTGTGTGAGTTGCTTCAAGACAACTGGCAAAATAATCGCAGTTGCATAATCGGTTAAAGCAATCTGAATCGTTCCTGTTGCTGTTGCTGGATCGAAAATACTGGGTTGAATCATTCGATCGATCTCCAGTAAAATCGCCGCTAGTGGTGCTCTTAATTCCTCCGCCCGCAGGGTTGGCATCATCCCCCTGGGAGTTCTCACCAACAGTGGATCGCCAAAGAATTCGCGCAATCGTCTGAGTGCATGGCTAGTCGCCGATTGGCTCAAGCCCATCTTTTCACCTGCTCGAGTAACGCTATGCTCTTGCATCAATGCCTGTAAAACTAGCAGCAGATTTAGATCGAGCGATCGGATATTCAGATCGTGCATATATATTATCTATATAGTACCTTTGACTAATAGTTGCACAGCTAGTATTATGACAATTAATTCTTAAAGAAAATTAGAGATATCAGTTGCTTTGTCTGAGCTAAATATCTGGATAAGGGGAATCACAATACCATGCAGCCTGGATATCTGCTTCGCAATCGCTACTTCATTCAACAACCTTTGGCATCGGGCTATTTTGGGGAGACGTATTTAGCGATCGATCGTGATTGTTACCAACGATATGTAGTTGTAAAACACCTGAAACCACAGAATAAAGATCCTGCGGTGTTGCAGATTGCCAGACGGTTATTTGAGACAGAGGCAATGGCATTGCGGAAATTGGGCGATCTGACCGATCGAATTCCGACACTTTATGCTTACTTTGAAGAGCAAAGTGAATTTTATTTAGTACAAGAATTTATTGAAGGTCAAACACTCGCACAGGAATTAGCCAATAGCAGATTATCGACACTAACGACAATCCACATCCTGCGCGAGATTCTGACTGGCTTGAGTATCGTTCATGCCGAAAATACGATCCATCGCGATCTCAAGCCAGAGAATATTATCCGCAGATCGATCGATGGAGTGCTGGTGCTCATCGACTTTGGTGCTGTCAAAGAAGTTCGTCAAGCAACACTTACCACTGCCACGCCAAGAACTTTAGCTTCAATTGGCTTCGGTACCGAAGGTTATATGCCAAGCGAGCAGGCGATGGGATTTCCCAAACTCGCCAGTGATATTTATGCAGTCGGCGCGATTGGGATTGAATGTTTGACAGGTAGAGAGCCACATTTATTATTTGATGAGGAGTTGCTGGAGTTTAAATGGCGACACCTATATCTGACGAGCGATCCCAAGCTCGATCCCTTAATCGGGAGATTGGTGATGGTACTAAATAAGATGTTGCAGCAACGGTATCTCGATCGCTATGCTAATGCAACAGAGGCACTGGAAGCGATCGATCGATTGATGCTCCCACCCCAGCCCAGACAACCATCATTGACGATCTCAAACAGAAGATTTGTCAAACCGATCGATCGAGCAGCATTTCTCAAGTTATTGGGGCTAGGCGGTTTTGGATTAGTTAGTTCACTATCCATTGCTAAATTTATCCATTCTTCGGACTCTGAGTTTAATCCTAATGGCCGAATTCGATCGGGAGAATCCCGAGGAGAAGCTCCGCCAACGATCTCACAACCCATCACAGTTAAACTGACCTCGATTAAATTAAACAATCGAGGCGACATTATCGATCGACCACAATCCCAAGTAGAGATCTTTCAAGAAGATTTAGGTCATGGTGTCTGGTTGACAATGGTCAAAATTCCGGCTGGCAAATTTATGATGGGCTCCCCAGTTACCGAAGAAAGCCGAGAACGGTGCGAACACCCCCAGCATAGTGTCAATATCCCAGAATTTTATCTGGGACAAACTCAAGTGACTCAAGCTCAATGGACCGCAATTTTTCCAGATACATCTGTCGGATCCAGTGGCAATAATAGTCAATTGCCTGTCGATAGTATTAATTGGCTTGATGCGACCTCTTTTTGCGATCGACTCAGCCAAAAAACCGGACGGAAGTATCGTCTCCCCACCGAATCAGAATGGGAATATGCTTGTCGTGCCGAAACAACAGATCCCTTTGCCTATGGAGATACGCTGATGACCACAGTCGCAAATCATAATGGCGAGTATCCCTACGGGCAAGCTCCAGTCGGCAGCTTTCAACAAAAAGCCACCCCAGTGGGCACTTTTCCTCCCAATTTATTTGGTTTGTACGATATGCATGGAAATCTCTGGGAATGGTGTCTAGACGAATGGTTTGAGAACTACAATCGCGCACCGACTGATGGTAGTGCCAGAGGCAAGATCGAAGTACGAGATGGCGACCTACTCAGAGTAGTTCGAGGTGGTTCGTGGTTCTCTTACGGGCGAACTTGCCGTGCCGCCAGTCGAAATGGTCTATTTAGCTCGTTTCGGCATTGCCATTATGGAATGCGAGTTGCTTTTAGTAAGGGATAAGGGATAAGGGATAAGGTATTGACGCTTGTACCCCTCAAGCCTAAAGCCTAATTCCTAATTCTTATGAAATAAATTTTCCAAAGTAGCCGCGACAACCTGACTATCTGAATCTTGTCGGAGTCCGAGGATCGCTTCTTGTGCTTGGGGTTCGTCAAATTTTTGGAGTGCGCGGACGACTCTGACACGTAACCGGGGCGATTCAGATTGGGCGAGAGTCAACAATTGCGCAAGAACGTTCGTGTGGTGGCTCGAACCAGCGAGAGAACCCAAAGTATCGATTGCGGCTTCGGTGACGGTCAGATCGTCTCCTGTCAGTGCTGTGGTGCAAACTTCGACTAGTTCTTCAGGACAATCTAAGTCTTCTAGAGCTGCGAGAATACTGCGCCGCACCAACCAATGATCGTCTTGACAAAATACCGAAACTAGATGAGAAATTGACACCTTCCCAAATAGAGAGAGGGAATTAGCAGCTTCGGCACGGACATTGGGGGTGTCATCAAACTTGGTCATTTCCAACAGTGCGGCAAAAGATGCCGCTGTCTGATGTTGTCCTAAGCTTCTAGCGACAAAAGATCGAACCAAAAATTCAGGGTCTTTGAGTGTCGCGATCGCAATGGGAACAGCCGTTTCAGGATCGTAAGCCTTCAGAGCCGAGATCGCTTTCAGGCGATATTGAAAATCAGGATTACTCAATGCAGCTTCAATTTCAGGTAATTCCATCACAACACCATTAGAGATCTTTCATTTACTCTAATCAAAAGCTGTCCCACTTGGTGACGTAATCTGAAAAAATTTAATTTAGCAGGCGAGATCGCGGATTATCAATAGCAAATCTTCCCTCTCCAGATTATTTCTGAATTTGGAATTGCGGCAAAATCCAAAATCCTAATATATTGTTTTTCAATAACTGTTATGATAGTTGGCTGCTCCTCTGCCAAAGTACACCATGTTGCCTGACAATTCGCCTACCGATGTTTCTAGCGAACAACCCACTCATAGCCAATCGCCAAAACAAGGGGATGTCGTAGAAATTGAAATTACCGATGTCAGCGATAGTGGCGAAGGTGTCGGACGAGTGGGAGATCGAGTTGTATTTGTCCCCGATACAGTTACAGGCGATCGAGTTGTCGCCAGATTAGTTAGTGTCAAACGCCAGTATTCTCACGGCAAATTATTAGAAATTTTAACTGCGTCCCCCCACCGCGTGCGCCCTAGTTGTATCGTGGCTGATAAGTGCGGGGGTTGTCAGTTACAACATATCGACTACGATTACCAGTTAACTGCTAAAGAAAATCAAGTAGTTCAAGCACTGAAACGAATTGGTAAGTTTATCGATCCTCCTGTCGCCCCCATTGTCGGCGCACAAGGAAATTTTGCCTACCGTAATAAAGTTACCTATCCTCTGGGAGTAAGCGATTCAGGTAATGTTAAAGCGGGATACTATCGCAAAGGTACCCATCAAATCGTTAATCTCAATCAATGTCCAGTCCAAGACGAGCGGTTGAATCCCCTCCTTGCCGAAATTAAACAGGACATTCAAGATCGAGGTTGGCAGATTTATCAGCCAGAAAGCAAAGGCGCACGCGAACCAGGCGCGCGGCGAACTGGAGTCCAAATCATCGTCAGTCAGTACGCAGACGAGGGTGTTACCGATCGAGGTGTCCCCAAACCTAAGCTCCGCAATCGACCCACCGTTACAGCAGTTACCGAAATACCGGATAATCGCCCTAAATTCCGTCATCTCCTGCTCCGCATCGGTCGTCGGACAGGGGAAATTCTGCTGACGCTAGTAGTCACGGATCTAAATATCCCTGACATTGAAGGACAAGCACAAAGGTGGATGCAACGTTATCCCAAGCTGGTCGGAGTCTGTCTCAATCTCAACAGCCAACCCACAAATAACATCTTTGGTACCGAAACTCGCTGTATCGCAGGACGAGAGTATATCTGTGAAACCTTTGGCAACCTACAGTTTCAACTCAAAGGTGATACCTTCTTTCAGATTTATACCGAGCAAGCTGAAACTGTATTGGATCTGATTATCGATCGAGCTGGATTCACAGGTACAGAAACTCTGATCGATGCTTATTGCGGGATTGGTACTTTTAGCCTCCCCCTATCCAAACGGGTAAAACGAGTAATTGGGATTGAAGTTCATGGCGCGTCGGTGATTCAGGCTCGATCGAATGCACGACTCAATAGCATTAATAATGTCGAATTTCGCACTGGCGAAGTTGAAGAATTATTACCAGAGCTAGATATTCAGGCCGATGTCGTGCTACTAGATCCACCGCGCACAGGTTGCGATCGAGCAGTACTCGATGCCCTCACCGCCATGCAACCAGCTCAAATCATCTACATTAGTTGCAAACCTGCCACTCTCGCTCGAGACTTACAAGTCCTCTGCGAACAAGGGAACTATCAACTCACCCATGTTCAACCTGCCGATTTCTTCCCCCAAACTGCGCATGTCGAATGTGTCGCCTTTTTGACGAGGGTTTAGGGATTCGGGATTCGGGATTCGGGATTCGTAGGAAACTAAAGCCTAAAGCCTAAAACCTAATCCCTAAAACCTACCTAAATGCTACCATCGATTACCTAGACTAATCGGTTTGTTTTAATTAAAATGGTAGGTGTGGATCTGAGAATTTATTAAAAAGGTTAGTCACCCTCATCCGATCGTTGTCTGAGACAGCAAGGCATTTGAGTGTTAATTCTAAACTCAAGATCGAAAGTCACACTGTGTGAAAACAGTTTGCGATTGTAATCCGGCAAAAGTGCCTTACGAGGATTAAAAGATTGCTATGGTATCAAGTCCAGTGAAGTCTGAGTGGGATATAGTTAGTTTTGCCTCGACACTCTTTTTGTGTCCGATCCTTGACAACCTCTTATCAACAGTTCCGAGTAAATGGTACGCAGAAATTAGATTAGGACTTCAAGAAGCGTTAGTAAACGCAGCCAAACACGGAAATAACCTCGATCCCCAGAAACAGGTTATTGTCCGTTTTTGTTTTGAAGAGGGTGCATACTGGTGGATCATCTCTGATGAAGGGAGTGGATTTCACCCGCCAGAAGGAAGTTGTCAAGATTTATCAACACACTTACCGCCAGTTGAATCAGAATCGGGACGAGGAATGTCCATCCTGCATCAAATATTCGATCGAGTGGTGTGGAACCGCCACGGTACTGAAATTTGCCTCTGTAAGCAATTGTACTCTCAACTCGATCGCGATAGCCTAACCTTAGACACAGCAACTGCCTTAGGAGAAGCCGCTCCTAAAGAGAATCGCGAACCACTGTTACGTTAACAGCAGAATTTCTGTCCACCCGAACTGAATATTTCTGAGCTTAGTTTCCAAAATGCTACTGGCTGGGTTTTTCTAACCAACATTCACTCGATAATTAGTGGACATATCCGATTTCATGAGGTTATATTTGGGTATAGCAATTATTATAGCGATAAGGTATTAGGAAACTTTCGATCGCCAAGCTTCCTACGACCTAAGGATGTAATTTAGCAAATCGATCGTCAAGATTACTCTAATATTTATCTCAAAAATAAAATGAAACGATTCTTAGTCATTAGCGGATTGATTCTTGGCTCTAGTCTATTTCCGGTTGGCGCAATCGCTGCAACTTTTAGTCAAATAGTTGTCTATGGAGATAGTCTTTCTGACGTAGGGATCGCAGCGGCCGTAACACGTGGTGCTGTGCCACCATATAGTCCTTTCTTTGGCAATGGCAGATTTTCAAATGGCTCAATCTGGATCGAATATTTAGCAGCCAAATTTGGAATATCTGCTAACAATAATTTTGCGGTAGGTGGCGCAACCAGTGGAACGATAAATACGATTCCTTTTCCTGCTACTGGCTTAGTTGGCATCCAAAAGGAAGTAAATGATAATGTGATTACCGATCCTGATGCACTGTACGTTATTTGGGGAGGAGCTAATGATTATTTGGGAGCTGGTGTTATAAATCCAGCAGTAACAGTCGGCAATTTATCCAGTCAGATCTCGACTTTAATCGGACGCGGTGCCAAAAATATTTTAGTTCCAAATCTATCAAACCTAGGCAAACTTCCCCTTGCACTCGGTGCGCCTAATGCTGCTGATTTGGATTTATTGACCCAGGGTCATAATGCTGGTTTAGCGGCAAGCATTGCTGATTTAAGTTCGTTTTTCCCAAGTGTTAAATTGAGCTTATTGGATGTTAATTCATTGTTTAATCGAGTTACTGCGAATCCTGGTAATTTTGGGTTTGATAATGTTACGAATCAATGTATATCAGTCAACTTCCTTTGTTCAACTCCTCAAACCTATCTGTTTTGGGATGATATTCATCCAACCACAAGAGGACATCAGCTAATTGGCGATTTAGCATTTGAAAGTTTGCAAGTCCCCGAACCAACTACTATGTTAGGGTCTCTACTCGCTTTTGGATCTGTTGTAACTCTAAAACGTAAAATTAAACCATCTAAATTAAAAGAGAAAGAACTAGTAAAAGTTGGTTGAGCAAAAGAGCATCTATTTTTAGTTTCTAGATATGTTCAGACACCCGACTTCTCCCAGAAGTCGGGTGTCTATTTTTGGTGCTAATAGTTCATTTATGTCTAGTAAAAAGAACTAAATAATAGCGAGACCGAAAATCGATGTCTTGACGAATAATATCTCGATGGTCACTACAATTTGAAATTGTAATTTGACGATCGATTCTTAGCTCGACTTTATCCATCTGAGTAGCGTAGATAGCAAGATCGATCCCTCAACCGCTCAAGATAAAGCGAGAGGGAACAATGTAGCGCAAGAGATTTCATTGGTGCGGTCAAATTTATGTTTCATCGTTGCTAGGGGCGATATCAGCATTTTCAACGATTCCATTGGATCAGACCATCAGACTCTTACCGATCGGGTGCGAAAAATGTAATAATACCAAATGGTCTAAGCTTTTACATAACTCTATAGCTACCTCACCGTGTGACAACTAAGTGTTGTGCAAAGATATTAATCTGATAAAATTATTTCCGCCATTTAGTTTATGACTCAACTTGCCAATTCCGCTGACGTACCAGATCTCGGTCGTCGCCAATTCATGAACCTCCTGACCTTCGGGACGATTACAGGGATGGTTCTAGGAGCTGCCTATCCCTTTGTCGCATATTTTGTACCTCCTTCTAGCGGTGGTGCTGGTGGCGGTGCAATTGCCAAAGATGCCCAAGGTAATGACGTTAAAGTCAGTGAATTTATCGCAGGCAAAACCAAAGGAGATCGAGCATTAACTCAAGGATTGAAAGGCGACCCCACATACATCGTAGTTGCTGATGGCACGATCGCTGACTATGGCATCAACGCCATCTGTACGCACCTTGGTTGTGTCGTTCCTTGGAACAAAGCTGAAAACAAATTCATGTGTCCTTGTCACGGTTCTCAGTACGATGAGACAGGCAAAAAAGTACGTGGTCCCGCACCTCTATCTCTACCACTAGCTCATGCTGCGGTTACAGAAAACGATACCATCTCTCTGACTGCCTGGACTGAAACCGACTTCCGCACAGACGAACCAGCTTGGTGGGCATAAATTAGGGATTAGGAGTTAGATATTAGGTATTAGAGATCGGAACAGGACCTAAAGCCTAAAACTATCGAGCCTAAAGCCTAAAAAAAATCTGTATATTATTAATTTTCTTCGTCTGTCATCCTTAACCCATGAAATTAACTTTATCCCTGTCCTGGCAACGCAGTCAGCGGCTGTTGACCAAAACCTTAGTCGTACTCTTGGCTAGCGTCGGTATCATCCTCGCTAACGATCTTGTCTTACCACAATCCGCTGCTGCATATCCCTTCTGGGCACAACAAACCTATCCAATTACTCCCCGCGAACCCACAGGGAGAATCGTCTGCGCCAACTGTCACCTCGCAGCTAAACCTACAGAAATCGAAGTTCCCCAGTCGGTGAAACCCGACTCGGTATTTGAAGCTGTTGTCAAAATTCCTTACGACCAAAGTGTCCAACAAGTCACTGCCAATGGCGTTAAAGGGCCATTAAACGTTGGAGCGGTCTTGATGCTACCCGATGGCTTTAAAATCGCGCCTGAAGACCGTCTATCCCCTGAGATGAAGGAAAAAACTCAAGGGTTATATTTCCAACCTTACGGTGAAGGTAAAGAGAATATCGTCATTATCGGCCCATTACCTGGCGATAAATACCAAGAAATTATTTTCCCCGTACTGTCTCCCAATCCTAAAACTGAGAAAGGCATTTATTTCGGTAAGTACCAAATTCACGTCGGCGCAAATCGTGGACGCGGCCAGGTTTATCCTACTGGGGAGAAGAGCAATAACGGTGTATTTAATGCTTCTGTCGCTGGCAACATTACAACAATTGCCAAGCAGGAAGATGGTAGCAGCTTAGTTACAATTCAACCTGCAACTGGCGATGCCGTGGTCGATAAGGTTCCGGCTGGCCCTGAATTACTGATTGCTGAAGGTACTGCTGTGACGGCAGGACAAGCAATCACCAACAATCCTAACGTTGGTGGTTTCGGTCAAAAAGATATCGAAATCGTCTTACAAAATCCCGATCGGATTCTCGGTCTGATGGCATTTGTCTTTATGATTATGCTATCCCAAATCTTGTTAGTTCTCAAGAAGAAACAAGTCGAGAAAGTTCAAGCTGCTGAAATGGAGTTCTAGATATTATCTCGTCGGAGGGTGTGCGATCTCGCTCGAGATAACACACCAATATAACTTAAAAATGCACTAGTTATAACAGCTAGTGCATTTTTTTGATTTTATACCAAATCCAAAAAATTGAAATAGAGATATATCTCTATCTTATTTAATTCTTATTCCTTAGAGGTTGTTTGAAAAGTTCAATATTTTACTGGGATAAAGTCTACTAAAGTAGACTTTATCCCAGTAGCCCGCGATTTATCTGCAGGTGGTTGCGAGCGAAGCTGACAATCTGTACATTATTTTATGCTTTTCAAACACCCTCTTAGCGATCGACAATTGTAATTTGGCTAGCTGCTGCAACGGCTTTAGCTCGGGCTAATTCAGTCGTTTCGGCCTTTGCTAAAGTAACACCCATTCGTCGATAGGGGCGGGAATCAGGTTTACCAAATAGTCGAACATCTACATCGGGTGTATTGAGTGCTTTATCTACTCCAGTAAAGTAAATAGAATCGGATTGTTCGCTTGCTAAAATCACTGCACTTGCAGCCGGAGCGTATTGAATAATATTTGGAATCGCTAGACCTAATACTGCTCGTAAATGCAACTCAAATTCATTGAGATTTTGGGAGATTAATGTCACCATGCCCGTATCATGAGGGCGCGGTGATAATTCCGAAAAAATCACTTCATCAGCAGTGATAAAAAATTCTACCCCAAAAATCCCCGCTCCGCCTAATGCATTGGTAACTTTGGTCGCAATTGCTTGCGCATCTGAAAGTTGAGCGGGAGTAATTTCCGCAGGTTGCCAAGATTCTTGATAATCACCGCGCTCCTGGCGATGTCCGATGGGCGGACAGAAGATTGTGGGTGAATTCCATTGTTTAATAGTTAATAGGGTAATTTCGATCTCAAAGTTGATAAATTCTTCAATAATTACTTTTTGACTATCGCCCCGCGAACCATCGATGGCGTAATTCCAGGCTGTCTCTACTTCAGCAGCATTAGCAACTACCGATTGCCCTTTTCCCGATGAAGACATCACTGGTTTGACAACATTAGGAAAACCAATCTCTTGGGCTGTTGCCTGCATTTCTGCCAATGTCGTAGCATAGGCATATTTAGCCGTCCGCACCCCCAATCCGCTGTGAGCTAGTTCGCGAATCCGATCGCGATTCATCGTATAGTGAGTTGCCTTAGCAGTAGGAATAACGGTAATTCCCCGCTGTTCAAATTCTGCTAATTTTTCGGTTCTAATTGCTTCGATTTCGGGAATAATGTAGTCCGGTTGATGTTTCGAGACAACTCGTTCGAGATCTTCCTCACTCAACATCGAGATGACTTCAGATTCATCAGCAACTTGCATCGCTGGCGCGTTGGGATATCGATCGACGGCGATTACCTGATTACCGAGTCGTTGTGCCGCGATCGTAAACTCTTTACCTAATTCACCCGACCCCAATAGCATCAACTTTTTTGGCAGTTTAATCACAATCTAAGTACAGAAACAATCTCCCCTATTTTAACAATAAAAATGTGTGTAATTATCAATTATCAATTACCCCCTAGCTCCAATTAATAATCGCTTCAATCGCCCATCTCGGACAACCCCGATGAGTACTGACAGTTTTTTCGCTAATGACATTACCTCGATCGTCAAGCATCGTTTCGGTTCTGACGATCGTTTCACCATGTTCTAGGTAATCTTCTAGTACATCAATAGCACTAGTCCTGAGCTGTTCGGAGATTTGGGGCAAGTGATGACCAGTTAGAGTGCTACTGCGATCGTCATCATACAAGAGAGATGAATTATTAGACTCACTGAAAACCGATTTAGACATAGTTGTATGGAAATTAAAATGGAGATCGCTATTAGGTGAAGTCTCGATTGCCAATTTAGAGATTATCTTGCCTAAAATATCGCTATCAGTACCACCATTAATAGCATTTTTTTGGTTTGTTAGATCGACATCATCCATTGATGGAAGATCTCCTAGTTTCGCAATCCAGGCAATCCGATCTCTGAGCGAGAGGGAAATCAATCCCAACCGAGTTTGAAGATCCAATCGATCGTCAGTACAGATCATTTGTTGAATGCGGTACCATTTTGATCGAGCAAGAATCAAAATATCTAATCGCAGTCCTACTCCAGTTTGTTGGCGATCTTCTTGCCAGGTTTGCCACAATACTGCTGCTGAATCATATCGCAGCGTATACCCTTCAGGGATTTCATACTTCTGATAACGCATGAATCGACGTTCGGCAGTAGCAGTATCAATCGGGATAAACTGACACTCAGAGATAATGTTTTGAATTAGTTCTGAGTATTTGCTATCTCTTTCAATCAGAATATAATGCAATTTTTCTGCTATTTTATGGATGGCAATCAAATCACCATTTGGAGTCGATAATTGCAATGAATTGTGTGCGTAATCGATGCGAAGATTTTGGTTTATTACCAGCCGTTTTTTACCACGGGCAAATCTCCAGATAATTGTTTCATCATCGAGCATACCGAGTGTGTTGTCTAGATCTTCTAGAAATTGACTGCGATCTTCCATCTCATGCTGTAGGTATAAATCTTGGGAACTTTCGGCGAAGCTTGAATCTCCATGGGAATGAGCATCAACCATCATTCTTTGTCGAGCGATCGCTAAAAACTTTATATAACTTTTTTAGCGTTAGACCTAATCTGAGGTCTACCATGCCACTTCTCTAGAGTACCCAAAATTATGGTGGCGATTAAACTATTTCCTAATTTTATACTTAAAGCCCTGCCGCAGATGAAGTAAGGATAAAGCAGTCTCTGTCGAAAATCGGGCGTTGCTGAATTGGGGTATGAAACAGATCGAGACATCACTGCGATCTCAATTACTAAAAACCGCGAAAAACCAGTAACTGCACCAATCGGATCGAAAAGATGTAGCAAAATTAATAGGTGTTGCACAAATTTTGGTCATAAACTGTAAACCACCATGCAGAAATAGAGAAAATTAACGTTGCAAGGTAGCTTGCTACATTCATGTCGCAAAAATTACAGTGTGAGGGAAATATCCATAAAATGACAAAATTATTATCAAAAAATCTTCTATCTCCAGCCCTGGTTGCGCTCGCGATCTGGATTGCAGGTGGATCTACTGCGAGTGCTAATCCTCAGGGCGATCGATCGACAACCGTAACTCCTCAGCGTAATCCGACTCAATCTATCTCCACACCAAGATCGATCGCGACCACTGTTACCGAGCCTACTAACGAGCAAGTCGTCCCAGCCGCAGAAGCGACAGAAATTAAGCCTGGGGAATGGGCTTATCAAACACTTCAAGCCCTAAGCTCTAAATATAGCTGCAGTAATGCTCCAGCGGGCGATAAAACCCTGTCTCGTGAAGAATTTGCCACTAGTCTCGATGGTTGTATCCAATCGATGGAGCAACTAGTTGCGAGAAAACCGCGTAGATTACTCAAAAAAAGACGAGTAGCACCAGCCCCTGAAATCATCGCACCTGAAGTCGTCACACCTCCAGCAGCCCCTGAAATTACACCGCCACCCGCCGATGTTGCTCCAGTTGCACCTCCAGCA
This sequence comes from Chamaesiphon sp. VAR_48_metabat_135_sub, assembly GCF_031418915.1. Classification (NCBI taxonomy): domain Bacteria; kingdom Bacillati; phylum Cyanobacteriota; class Cyanophyceae; order Gomontiellales; family Chamaesiphonaceae; genus Chamaesiphon; species Chamaesiphon sp. VAR_48_metabat_135_sub. Next base: position 23,533 of record NZ_JANOJV010000013.1, read on the forward strand.
CCAGTAGAGCCAGAGGTTAGTCAGCAAGACATCGATCGACTCAAGCAATTAATTGAAGCTTTCCGCAGCGACTTACAATCCGTAGATGCGCGGATCGAAGCCTTGGATAAAAAAACTGCTGAAATCAAAGAGAAGAGCTTTTCCACTACTACCAAATTAAACGGGGAAGTAATTTTTGGGGTGAGCGGATATGGTGGCGTTACTTCAACTCCAGCTATTGCTGAAACTCCAGCTACCGTTGTCAATGGTGTTGTCGTGCCTGGTAAAGCTGCTGTTCCTGCTCGATCTGCAACTGGTAACGTATTTAGCGATCGAGTCCGGCTCAATTTTGATACCAGCTTTACAGGCAAGGATAAGCTCAGAACGCGATTACAGTCCCGCAATACTCCCAACCTGGGCAGCGCGGTAACAGGGACTAATATGACCCGATTGGGTTACGACGGAAATGAAGATAACGGTACTAGTGTGTCGCTGCTGCAATACAGTTTCCCCCTTACCCCTCAAACCAAAATCATTGCCGAAACGATCGGTAGTGAGTTCAATGAGAACATGTATACCTTCAACCCAATTCTCACTAGTTCTGGTAGCGGATCGATCTCTCGGTATGGTCGTTACAACCCCATTTACCGACTTAGTGGCGATGGCGCATCCTTAACTCTAAATCATAAGTTTAGTGATGAACTAGCTCTGGCATTAGGCTATGCCATTCCAGGCACAAATGCTGCTGCCAGTACTGCATCGGGTAGTGGCTTATTTAATGGTTCTAATGCCATCATCAGTCAGTTGCAATTTACACCCAGCCAGGATCTCAACTTGGGTCTAATTTATGCTCGTTCTTATAGCAGCGACGGTAATAATATCACGGGTGGAACTGGTAGTAGTGCGGCAAATCGACCCTTTGCCTCAGCACCAACGACCGCCAATCATTATTCATTCCTAGCTAGTTATAAGCTCAGTCCCAGTTTTGTTTTCTCTGGTTGGGCAGGTTTCACAGAAGCTAATCGTGAGACTACGGCTGGTGGTAGAGCCAGTAGCAGTAACTATGCGGTCTCATTAGCGTTCCCTGATCTCGGTCAAAAGGGTAATAACTTAGCATTTATTTTGGGTATACCACCAAAACTTAATTCACGGAGTGGTACAGGGCTTGCTGTTTCACCTGATTCCAGCACTTCTTATCATCTGGAAGCTTTGTACAAGATGAAGTTGAGCGATAACATAGACCTTACGCCTGGTTTATTACTCATTACCAATCCCGACCATAGAGCTAACCCAACTGAGTATGTTGGCACGGTGCGGACGACATTCAAGTTCTAACTAGTATTAGGTGGCGTAAATAAAGAGACTATTGCAGATGGAAATCGGGATTCGGGAATAGTTCCGTAAATTGCGCCGCCTAAGACTAGTCGATCGATCGGTTTCCAATCTCTCAAATAGATAAAAAAGGGAAAGTATTATTTACTTTCCTTTTTTTGTGTCGATCAAAGTCTTGTATCGTAAAGCACAATAAGTCTAGCACTTACTCATACTGGCTTTTACCGACCCAATCGATCGTTGCCTCAAGATTAACTTTTTCTGAAAACTGTAAACTATAATGCAGAAAAGAAAAGATTAGCACAGCAAAATGTAGCTTGTTATACTCGATCCTTAAAAAAAATTACAGTGTGAGGAACAGCATCAATCAAATGACGAAACTATTATCTAATATCTTTTTATCCCCGATCCTCATTGCTATTGCCATCTGGATGGCTGGATCTACACCTGCCACTGCTAATCCTGGTGGAAATGAAACTCCAAAATTAACCACCAAAAATACTACTGAGTTTTCTCACCCAGTTGCCAAAGAGATTGCTGCCACGGTTAGCAACGAGCCTACTGCCGAGCAAGTCACCCAAGCCACAGAAGCCACTGAAATTAAGCCTGGTGACTGGGCTTATCAAACACTCCAAGCTTTAAATACCAAATATAGCTGTCCCGACGCGCCTACAGGCAATAAAACCCTGTCTCGTGAAGAATTTGCTACTAGTCTTAATGGCTGTATCCAATCGATCGAGCAATTAGTTGCCAGAAAACCACGTAAATTCCTCAAAAAAAGACGAGTAGCACCAGCCCCAGCCGTTGTTACTCCCCCCCCAGTAGCTCCTGAAGTTGCACCACCACCACCAACTGTAGAGACTACCCCAGTCGCGCCTCCTGCCCCCGTCGAGCCACAGGTTTCTCAGCAGGACCTCGACCAACTCAAGCAACTAGTCCAATCTTTCAGCACCGAGCTTCAAGGCGTAGATGCGCGGATTAAAGCTCTCGATGCTAAGGTCACCGAACTCAAGGATAAAAGTTTTTCCACCACCACGAAACTAGTTGGTGAAGCAATTTTTGCCGTAACTGGTTTAGCGGGTGGGCCAAGTAGTGCAAACCGAAGTACTATTTTTTCCGATCGCGTGCGACTCAATTTCCGTAGCAGCTTTACCGGAAAAGATTTACTCCTCGTTCGCTTGCAAGCACGTAATAGCAATAGTTTTGCTGGATCGGTAGCAACTTCTGCTGCTAAAACCAACATGACTCGGTTGGGGTTTGAAGGCAGTGATGAGAACAACACGACTCTCCACAGATTGCAGTACCAACTGCCACTAACAGATTCAACCAAGGTATTTGTTGAAGCAGTAGGTAGTGAGTTGAACGATAACTACTACAATTTTAACCCCGAACATCAAGCTGCTGGTACTGGGGCAATTAGCCGATTCGGACGATTTAACCCCATCTACCGTCTCAGCAATGAAGGCGCAGGTGTCGGTTTAGATTACAAAGTGACTCCTGGATTAGGATTGGTCTTGAGCTACGTCGTACCTCGCGTCGGTATTCCTGGTGTGTCTGGTACAGCCCCAGAAACTGTAAGTAGTCCCTCAACTGGATTATTCAATGGTTCTAATGTGATATTTTCCCAGCTTACATTGAAACCTTCTGATGATCTGAGCTTGGGCTTAATTTATGCCCATTCTTACCATTCTGCTGGTACGGGTATTTCTGGTGCCAATGGTAGTAACATTGCCAATAACCCATTCAACTCCGCCAACCCTGCTAATCCTGCGGCACCCAATACTCTAGCACCAACTTCCGCTAATCACTATTCTGTCGCTGGTAGCGTCAATCTTTCCAAGGAGCTGATCCTATCAGCTTGGGGTGGTTTAACTCAAGCCAAACAAGAAGGAGGCGGTGGTAAAGCTGATATCTGGAACTATGCGGTGACTCTTGCTGCCAAGGATTTTGGTTCCAAAGGGAGTACATTGGGATTTGTGGTAGGGATGCAACCCAAAGTTACTGGGACTAACTTTTCTACTGTTGTTAATAATGTATCCACTCCGCGTATCGATAAGGATACTAGTCTACACTTTGAAACTTTTTACAAGTACAAAGTTAGTGATAATCTCTACATCACGCCTGGGATATTGATGTTGACAAATCCCGAACACAATGCTGCTAACCCTACTGAGTATCTCGGTACGGTACGAACAACTTTTGTGTTTTAGTCGCTAGCCTCGAACATTCACTCTAAATATCTCCCAAAAATTAGGGTAGGGGCAATTCATGAATTGCCCCTACCCTAATTTTTGGGGATTGCGATACTCAGATCTTGCGCCGTACATGACAACTAATGAAAATAGCCTCAAAACTTACCTCTAGCAGACTGCCCTTAGAAACCAAAAATTGCTCTCGTAGGGTGCGTTAGCATTAGCGGGAGCGTACGATCGAACCATAAAGGTGCGTTACGCTGCCGCTAACACACCCAACAACAAATCTCGTTTTGCGAAAAATCCTAACTCTCCGACAGGCGGCTATTTACTATTCACTATCCACTATCCACTAAACACTAGCAACTGCGTTCTGATGCAAGATGTGAGTATATTGATAATGGATCGTAGATAACTAATAACTAATGAAACGACGGGATATATTACTGGGAGCATCTAGCATAGCTACAGCCGCAATCGTGGCTAATGCCCAACTGTCTACAGCCAAAGAAGCAGATGCCAAAACCACCAATCCCGTGGCTAAACCAGCGGCTATTGTTGGTAAAAATATCCAAATTACGCAAGATTTACCAGGTTATTATGTGACCCCAACCGGAACGGGTAAATTTCCCGCAATCATTGTCCTCATGGAAGCTTTCGGTTTAAATAAATGGTGTAAGAGTATTTGTGACAGGTTAGCTCAGTCAGGATTTGCCGCGATCTCTCCAGACTTTTATCGTGGCACTACTTATGCCTATACCGATGTCCCTGGTGCCATTGCCAAGCTCAAATCGCTCAATGATGATGCTGTCATGAGTGATGTGGGTAAAAGTCTGGATTTTCTCGCAGGTAAACCTGAAATTAATGCCAATGGTATTGGTGTAATTGGCTTCTGCATGGGCGGAAAATACGCTTTTCTCACGAACTCCATCCATGCAAGCAAAATTAAAGCAGCGATTTCCTTCTACGGTGGTGGCATAGATCCCGCACCAAATAACCCACTGGGGCAAAAATCCTTACTCGATCGAGTCCCAGCTATGCAAGCACCGATTATGCTCATGTATGGTAGTGAAGACCAAATGATTGCCGCTGACGAACACGGTAGAATTGCCACTGCTTTATCCAAAGCGAAGAAACGCTATATCCTCAATCTTTTCCCTAACGCTGGACATGGCTTTATGAGCGACAGAAGGGAAAACTTTTCACCTGAAACCGCCGCAGAAGCTTGGATGATGACGACGGGATTCTTTAGCTCAAACCTCAAACCGAAAAAGCGGAAGTAAAACTGTTAAATCAAGAGTGCGTTATCTCGACAGGATAACGCACCAATAAGTGGCAGCAGATAACTTCTAGAAAATTCCTACTAAAACTGCAAAAGTAAATAAACAAAAAATACCGAGCGCAGCGAGCATCAATCCAAAATATGGAGCGCGAGTAGTGCTGTCAAGATAACGATTAACTTTTTGGTCTTTTTCTTCTGGATGCCAAATCATTGGGCGCATATCATTCACCTCAGTTGTAAATTTAGCTATACACCAATTATATCAATCCCTCAGAGTAGTCAATAAGAGGGGATGACTAAGTAATGTCAAATCTTAATTTGTCTGAAGGAATGATATTTTAGCTATCTTTGCCCGTAGCCGGTAATTTCTTCATCAGGGTAGCCATTTCGATCGCATTGAGCGCGTAACCCCAACCATGATTGCTCTTAATCCCCGCACGTTCTAGAGCTTGAGACATTGTATCGACAGTCAGCACCCCAAATACAACTGGCGTGCCGCTTTGGAATCCAGCCGCAGCGACACCTTTAGCAACCTCTGAAGACACGTAATCAAAATGGGGCGTATCGCCACGAATTACCGCACCCAAACAGATAATCGCATCATATCGATCGGAGTAGGCAAGTTTTTTTGCTACCAATGGCACCTCAAAGCAACCAGGCACCCACACATAGTCTACTTGGGTACCATTCGGGTCAACATCAATTCCGTGGCGTTTCAGGCAATCCTGACAGCTTTCTAGAAGTTTATTCGTAACGAGGTCATTAAATCGACCGATAACTATCGCAAACCGCAGAGAACTATCGCAGACGAGAGTACCTTCAAAAACTGCCATGTAATTAGGTGTGAGGTATTAGGAATTAGGTGTTAGGAAGGACATGAAAAGATTTGGATCGGCTGCAATTGAGACAGTATCGTCATCCTAGCAACCGATCGAGGAGATTGGCAATTCTAGACTACTAGGTAGTTTAAGACCCCAACGACGACTACTAACAGTGCCCAAGCTCCTGAACCGACGAACAGGAGTTGTTTCGATCGATCCCAGTTTTGTGGTGCTGCATAAGCAACAGGCACACCGACGATCATCACGAAAGATAACAGCACTAGGGCAAATAGTGCCAGGTTGAAAATTACAATCATTATATTACGCTCCCAAAACAGCAATATTTTAACTCAGCTATATAAAAATTTAGCACCTCTTTGGCTTGGTTGTTTGGTTATTTATCGGTTCTTTATCGATGGGGCTGCAATGTTAGCGTGTTAGGAGGGGAAATCCATGAATTTCTCTTATTGTTGCAATATGGTTCTTCTAAACCGATATCTTCCTTAGTCTTAGTCCGCACAAGCGGACTTTGCATTACTAGCGGCGACTTCAGTCGAGCAGCTCAACCGAACCGTTATTGCCTTTCGTCGAACAATTCGAGGATCGAGGGGATTTCACTCAGATCGTCGATACTTACATCAGCTTCTTTTGCTTCCAACCACTGTGAACTATATTTCCAAATCGTCCGCATCCCCGCACTTTTTGCGCCCAAAATATCCGCATCGGGATTATCGCCCACAAATACGCTATCCTGCGCTAAAACTCCCAATCGAGTCATCGCTCTCTGGAAAATTTCTGTTGTTGGTTTTCGGACTCCCTCTATTTCAGAAATGAGAATAACATCAAAATAGTCTTGAATTCCTAGCCCTGAGATTGCTCGATTTTGAAACTCCCCTCGCCCATTTGAGATAATGCCCAACAAGTAGCCTTGCTGTTTCAGCGTATTTAGCATCTCAACAAGATTAGAAAATGGCACACAATGAAACTGAAACTGCGTCTCATAGTCGTTTAGTAATGCTTGCCAAGTAATAGTTTCGATCTCAAATTGGGTGACTAGATTTTGATAAACTTTGTCTTTCCAAACATACCCGTGACAGTCTAATTCGATGAATCTATTTGTATAATCTATTTTGGGAATATGGATCAAGTGAGGATAGAGTTGATCGTATTGTACCGCAATAAATTGTTCGACAGATGCGTCTCGATTGAGTAGTGTTCCATCTAGATCAAAAAGAACCGATTTATTCATAACAGCTCTAACTTAATTGGATTTAGATCGATCGACTTAAACTAGATTCGATCGCGTATACTGGCACCTGAAGAAAATAATTGCGTTTAAATTGCTCTTCCTCGATCGCTGCAAAAAATATCTGTATAGTATCTAGAGCGTAAAAATCTACCTGATGCCGATCTTGCTGCTGAGATAATCTAATTGTCACCAGATTCGTTTGCTGCTGTAAGGAGATCTGAAAACCAATTTCAACCAGAGCATCTAGCCCTAATCTTAACGCTCGATCACTAATATTCAACTTCGATGTTAGTCGTTCTAGTTCGACTTCTGTACTAGTATTCGCCATGTATTTAGCAATCCCAACTAGCTGCTGAAGTATTTCTCGACTAGTAGCTAGATTAGTAGATTGATAATCGAGAGCTAGCCTACTATTTGTCTGAACTGCTGTTCGGCAATAAGATTGCAATTCACTCCATTCACTTGGGCATTGTTTAACCCAGGTAATCGATCCTAACTCGATATATTGCTGATCGATCTCATTTTGACGAAGATCGATTACTTTGAGCGGATATTGAGGACTTCTAATATTCGATCGATCGTCGGCAACGGCTGGACGCACTTCAACTAATCTAACTTCAAATCTCTTTTCATAAGAATTAAAATCTAGTTCGACGATCGCATCGCAATTTACTCTCGGAATCTCATGTTCGTAATGTCCCCACCAAATCCCTGGAAATCCCCTTGAGCTGGTAACATCCACTAGCTCAAACTTAGTCCGAATATATTGTACGGTTTTACCTTTAAAATCTTGAATATTCTTGTTCTTAATATCTTTAAATTGACAATTCTTAATTAGTAATTTAGGCACTGGATTGCCCATACCGTAAGGTTCTAGCAATAATAAATCTTCAAATAATTCTCGTCCACTACTTGCATTTAACTCCGCACATGTAATAATTAGATCGATCGCGATCGACGGTGGCGATACTTTGCCAATGCTTGCCTGTAACTGTTGATTGATGGCTTCGGTAAATATCGGAATATTCTCGACATTAATACTCATTCCCGCCGCAAAAGGATGTCCCCCAAAACTATTGAGTAAATGCGCTTGAGAATTAACTAGTTGATAAAGATCGATATTCTGAGTCGATCGAGCCGAACCTCTAGCAACTTGAGACTGTCCTTTTTCGACAACTTCGTCACTATTAGTACTCAATAAAATTGTCGGTTTACCATGCTCTTGAGCAATTTGTCCAGCAACTAAGCCTAGTACTCCTGGCGACCAATTATTATCGGATAGAACTATTACTGAGGTAGTCGATAAATCCAGATCGTCTAATTTATGCTGAATTTTGAGCGTCGTATTTTTCTGCAATTCCTTTCTACGAGTATTCGCTAGCTCAGTTTCAGCAGCTAACTCATCACAACGTTCGACATCCTTACTTGTTAATAGTTCCACCCCAAAACTAGCATCACCATGAATCCGACTAATTGCATTAATTCGCGGTGCAATTCCAAACGAAATATCCGTCGGTCTATCTCCATTACGTTTACATAGTTTTAATAACTTATGCACCCCAGGTCGAAAGCCGTCAATATCTGGTTGATTTTGCAAAGTTATTCGTTTAATTCCTTGCTGTGCCAAATAACGACAATCACCTTTAAGTTGTACCAGATCGGCAATTAAACCGATTGCAACTAAATCTAATAAATACTCTACAGGCTGCTGCGGAATATCTGGTAAAGTCGCATACAAAGCCTCAACTAACTTATAAGCAACAGCCACTCCAGCCAGATGAAATAACGGATGACTAGACTCAAAATAACGCGGATTAATAATTGCCGATACAGGTGGACGTTCGATCGGTAAAGTATGATGATCGGTAATAATTACATCTACACCCAATTCAGCCGCATATTCTACTTCCTTAATATTCGTACTGCCAGTGTCGCAAGTAACAATTAGCTTAACCCCTCGATCTGCAAATCTTTTTACCCCAGCAATATTTAACCCATGTGATTCCTTCATTCGATCAGGAATATAATAACTTAACTGCTCTCCTTGCTTGAAAAACTGCCCTAAGCCATCCCAAATCACGCTGGTAGCTGTCACCCCGTCCGCATCAAAATCGCCCCAAATTGCAACCTTTTCACCCCCAACACAAGCTTTTTTCAACCTTTTAACCGCAGCATTCATCTCCTCACCAAAAGCAAATGGACTAGTTGGTTGATATCTGTCGCAATCTAAATAACCAGGGATTCGATCGATCTCTCGTATCTCCCGCTGCCATAATAATTGTGCAGCATATTTACCATTAGCCATCGGTTTACACGACCGAATTGCTAAGATAAATTCAGCAGGAATTTCTAGTTGGGTTGGAAGTTGCCAGTCTAAGATCGAGTTCGCCATCTTTTTTCTGCGTTCCAGTCATCAGTTATTCGATTTATTCGATCGACAACGAGCAACGTCATTGTAACTTATATTTTCGATATTGTAACTTATATTTTCGATCTAATTATCACTCAAGACAAAACAACCCCAGTCGTAGACTGGGGTTGTTTTGTCTTGAGTATTAAGCTTGGCATCGAGCTATTTTGACAGGGGGCAACCCCCCAACTATCGTCGCCGCAATAGCGTTTCACCTCCGAGTTCGGGAAGGGATCGGTGTGGTTCCA
>NZ_JANOJV010000014.1:0-4553 GCF_031418915.1 Chamaesiphon sp. VAR_48_metabat_135_sub
CTACGACAATACGATCTCATCCCTCTATGAAGCCTGTAAACCAGAAATTCTCAGCAATCGTCGTCCGCTCGTCTTCGTCTTCCAATACCTGCGCGGCGTGATTAATAGCATCATCGAACGCACGAATATTGACTCGATCGATCTGAAAATATCCGAACTACTCGATCGTAGTGTAGTTGCAGACGATAACGCAGTCAGTCAGCCAGAATATACCGCAGCATATAAAATTCTCCCCACGGGCAAAATCCTAGATTTAAGTAAAATCGACTATGACAAGCTCAAAACAGAATTTAAATTAGCACCTTATAAAAATATTCAAATAGCCGATCTGCGGAGCTTTATAGAAGACAAGCTCGATCGAATGCTGCAACAAAATACCACCCGTACTGATTTTGCCCAACGGTTGCAATTTATCATCGATCGATACAATGCAGGCGGTTCGTCTACTGAGAACTATTATGAAGCCTTGGTAGACTTCGCCCAAAACCTCAAACAAGAGTCAGAGCGACACCTGCGCGAAGGTTTGACGGAGGATGAATTAGAATTATTCGATCTGCTCAAACAAGACAAAATGACCGCCGCAGACACCCAAAAAGTCAAGCTAGCAGCACAATCTCTATTAGCGCGATTAATGGCGACGCAACCAAAAGTGTTAGTCCAAGACTGGCATAAAGACGACCAGAGCAAACTTCGAGTCAAGTCTACAGTTGAGGAAATTTTAGACCAAAATTTACCCGATAGTTACGATCAAATAATCTTCCAAATCAAGCGTGACAACATCTTCAATCTCATCTATGGCCGTGCCAGTGCAGGGCAGAAGTGGGCTGTGTAGATTCAAGGTTTCTCCATTTGACGACTCAAAAGATTGACTGATAATGTTTGAATCATCGCCTGACATATTGGGCAAAAACTAATCTATTGTCTAAAGTAATTACTGTAGACAATAATTAAAACTCTAGAATAATCGCTCCAAATCCCCCCGTTCCCTAGTTTCTCTCACTCTTAGCGATGCGTTTACCATTACCCCAATTTAGCAGTGGTGCCAAACATCCTCGACATATCGCCGAGGTAATCGAGACATCCACTTGTGAATTTCTGGCTCAATGTCTAGAACCCGAAGATCTCAAACTAGCTGTAATGCCGACCTTTGGTAGTATTGTTAAAGCTAGTGATGAAGAATCTGGCAATCAAATTTTTGCGGTGGTCTATCATGCTACCACTGCTCCGATCGATTCCGTCCATCGCGCCCGTGCGTTGGGCATGTCCCTTGACGAATTGCGCGAAGAGCAACCTCAAATCTTTGCCATGCTCAAAACCGAGTTTAAAGCGGCAATTATCGGCTTTGAAGATGACAAGGGGCAAATGTATCAATACCTACCACCCCGCCCGCCCCAAATCCATCAGGGGGTCTATCAGTGCGATTCCGAAGAGATTATCCGCTTCAGCGAACAGTTAGAATTCTTGCGGACGCTGTTACAAGTGCAAGGTGCGCCTGTGGAAGCCCTTACCGCCGCCACCATTCGCGAAATTCATCAGCTCAGATCGCGAGATCGATCGTGGCTAGTCACTGCAGGACGCACTGTGAGCCTGATTCTCAAGGATGACTACGACAGGTTGCGATATGTTTTATCCCAAATTCGGTAAAAAGGGGGGAGTGCGGAGGGATTGTGAAAATGGGAGACTTCATCCCGTTTCTACACTCTTTTCTCCCCGCTCCTTGCTGTCTTGGAAAAGTCCTCCACTTGCGGCGTTTTTATTCGGGGGTTCCCCCCGAATAAGAAAACGACAAGACAGGGGAAACCCCAAGACCGGATTTTCCGCTCCCCGCTCCCCGCTCCCCGCTCTTTTTCCAGTTTCTTCATACCCTAATCCAGCAACGCCAAAATGCGAACCGAACAGTCTGAGAACCTTGATATCGCTCCATTTATCGATCGATCCTTGCTCGGTATCGCAACTCCTGAAATGGTGGAGCAGGCATGTGAAGAAGCTGAAAGATACGGATTTGCGGCTGTCTGTGTCAATCCCTGCTATGTCCGACAAGTTACCGCTCTATTGCACCAAAAACGCCCCCAGATTTGTACTGTCATCGGTTTCCCCACAGGTGCCACGACGACAGCGACTAAGCTGTATGAAGCTCAGGAGGCAATGGAAAATGGTGCTCAGGAATTAGATGTTGTCATCAATATCGGCTGGTTGAAGGCTGGGAAAATTGATGATGTCCACCGCGAAATCGCCGAAATCTGCGAATCGACTGGTTTGATGGTCAAAGCGATTCTAGAGATGTCGCTGTTGACGCAACCAGAACAACTGATGGCGGCTCAAATTTGTATGGATGCAGGTGTGAGGATGTTGGAAACGGGTACGGGTTGGAGTGGTGCGGCGACTGTCGTAGATGTTCGGCTACTAAAAGAGCTAACTAAAGACCAAATTGGGATCAAAGCATCTGGTGGGATTCAGACACACGATCGAGCTGTAGAATTAATTCTGGCTGGCGCAACCAGGATCGGTACTTCCTGGGGCGTAGATTTATTAAAACAACGGGAGCAAGATTCAAATAAGTCGTGAATAGTGAATAGTCAATCGTGGAGAAGTCGGGGGTATTGCAGTAATGCTGGAGATGTCCTCATCGCCCCGACGGTTGCTATATATGCACAGTTAAAATCTAAGCGAATGACACTCTTACCTAGCCTTTGACCCGATCTGCTTTGTGTTGTAATTGTGGAGAGGGATTTTGATGATTGGCTTTTGTGACTGATTTCTTGAAATTATGGTGGAGCAGCGACAGACAATAGACCGCTCCCAATCCAGCTAATATTAATGCTATCGCTTGATACCGCCCGACCGATTTAGAAGATCGCCACAATACGATCGAGCCTGAAGATCGACCGAAGCCAGAATTAGATTTACGCTTATTGATGCCAGTCAATTCCAGCCCACCAGGATAATCGATTCGATCCCTCATTGGCAATGTTCCTAGCCCGATCTTGTTCGGGATAAATTTCTCAAATAATCCAGGCGAAATCTGCATATAGCCAAGATTTATAAATCGAACTGCATCGCAAATTTCCTGTGCTGGAGCACCTTTGAGAATATAACCATTGGCACCAGCGCAGATCGATTTAGCGACATACTCATCGCCATCGTGACTACTCAGCACTAGAATTTTGGTTTTGAGCGAACTGTTAGAAATAATTTTGGTAGCGAATACACCATCGAGATCGGGCATTTCCATATCCATGAGGACGACATCAGGAAGCAGTAATTTGACTTGCTCGATCGCATCATAGCCATTATCTACCATTCCAACGATATCGAAATCTGCCTCGGTCTCTAGTAGAGACTTGAGCCGTTCCCGAATGCTCTTCTGGTCATCCGCCAGGAGAATGCGAATCATGTCCAATTCCTTAGATTTTTGATACTTACTACCGATCGACTATGGTTTAATTATTCGGCTGTTGCTCCGTCATAACCGGATGAAAATATATTTTTACAGCATTAGACAGCAATATTACTACTAATGTCAACAAGATTTCTGCAAACTACTTGAAGTTTCCGATCTTTTCAACCTCGCAACGATATTCAACGTTCCTGAGATCCGTCGATCTCGATCGTGCCCCAATTTGATATTCTCATATGTAGCAATTATGGCTCAAACTACTTAACTCTCGATCGGGATGAAATCACAGCCAGACTTTTTTCAGTCAAGTGGCGGATTAGGGATTAGGTTTTAGGTTTTAGGTTTTAGGTTTTAGGGATTAGGTTTTAGGGTTTCGGGTTTCGGGTTTCGAGATTAGTTGCTGGGCGTGAAATATTTCAATTTTACAGAGACGAGCGTCTCTAGATGGATACCGCTTCTCAATCATCCTCAAGCCTGTTTCCTAAAACCTAAAGCCCAATCCCCAATTCTTCAAACTCTTTCCAGCACATCAATAATGCCCGTGGGACATGAAAACAACCTTTCCATTTACCGCCTTTGAGATCTAATAATACTTCGCCTTGTCGATCGAGATAGCCAAACCACTCGCCATGTTCGGGATCGGAAAAGTGCGTCCAGGCATATTCATGTACCCGCTGATACCATGTCCAACATTCTTCCCTCCCTGTCAACCGATAACCCATTGCCAAGGCGACGAGGGTTTCGACATGTACCCACCATAGCTTTTGATTCCATTCTAATTGTTGGGGTGGATGTCCATCAGCATCCATAAAATAATATATCCCCCCATATTTATCGTCCCAAGCAAAATTGAGAATATTTAATACCACATCCACAGCTTGGTTAATGGTGGCTGTATCCTGACGACGATTGGCGATATCCATGATAAACCACATTGCTTCGATCCCATGTCCAGGATTAATCGAGCGTCCCTCAAAACAATCGACATGACTACCATCGGGAGCAACATTTTCAAACATTAGCCCGCGCTCTTTGTCAAGAAAGTCAGTCATTACCTCCCGCACAGTTAGATCTAACACTCGGTCTAACTCCTCACTTGGCAATAACCATGCTATTTCCAGCGTCAGGTTCGCCAAAATCATCGGTACGGCGAGAG
>NZ_JANOJV010000015.1:0-3561 GCF_031418915.1 Chamaesiphon sp. VAR_48_metabat_135_sub
CCCCATTCCAGTAATTGGTGGTAGAGATTGAGCCAACGGCGGATTACTTGGGGTTTGTGAATATCCACACCATCGAGGTAGAGATCGATATAGTTGGCACTCCACCGTTCTAGAGCATCTTTTAACTGTTCGGGAGCGGATAAGAATTGTCCCCCCGCCGCACCGATAACCTGTTGCCCCATTTCGATCGCAGCTAGGTTGGGTTTAGCTCCGGTTCCTTCTGCTAAACCGATCGATCTAATTACTGGGATAACTCCTAGCAGTTGAGGGTAGGAGAAGGTGAGGGGAATCTCACCGTTGGGGAGGTTGGGTACAGGGCCATTTTCTCGGCTTTTTTCCCAGGTACTCGATAGCCAGCGATACCGAGATTTAGAGGGTTCTCGATTCCGAATTTGGAAGGCGACGATTTCACCTGTGATGGTGTAGATGGGAATCAGAATCCCACCAATGAAGCCATTATTTAACCTGTTGCCCTGAATGTTGACACCAGGAAAGCGAGGATTGACGGGTTCTTTGAGTCTTTGGAACTTCTCGACGCTTTTGAAGCCGATTTCTTCGATCTGCTGTCGGGTGAAGCCCCGTCTGATTAAGTCCTTGCGATCGATCTCGTTTAAAGATAATTGCGCCAGAATTGCCCGCGCTGCAATGTCTCGCTCTAGGGCTGGTAATGATTCAGCTTTACGCTGATTTTCAGCTTCTAGTAATGCTTGCTGCTTGAGTTTTTGGTTTCTGACCCATTCTTCTCTTTCTGCTGGGGTCGCTTGACGGTCTTCGCCGCGATGCTCATTCCAATCGACGAGGGGGATATATACGCCCCATTGTCCGTCGCGGGTATCGTTGAAATAATGATAGTCGGGATTGCCATATCCACCCGCCCCAGTCATGCACAGGGTTTTGATGGTGGGGGTAATTTTACCGTTTTTGGCGGAAAGCTCGTAATTTTGCCAACGACATTTCCCCGAAGTGCTAGCACAGACGGGGCAGGAGTTACCTAAACCTTTGTAGGCATTAAATTTGGAACGAGCAATCGGGGTAGTTATGTTGCCGAGCATTGCTGTGACTTCTGGTGAAGAGCCGCAGCAGAAAAGTGGTAGTGCAGTCCTGCGATCTGGCGTGAAAATTTTACTGGAAGATACATTGCTGTATTTCCAGCCCATAAAGCATACCTGAGTTTGAAAATCGCTGTTTTAGTCTTTTTTTGTATATTTTTTTAGTACTATATTTACGATTCCAA
The DNA here is from genome assembly GCF_031418915.1 of Chamaesiphon sp. VAR_48_metabat_135_sub. Taxonomy (NCBI): domain Bacteria; kingdom Bacillati; phylum Cyanobacteriota; class Cyanophyceae; order Gomontiellales; family Chamaesiphonaceae; genus Chamaesiphon; species Chamaesiphon sp. VAR_48_metabat_135_sub. The sequence continues at coordinate 1,235 of NZ_JANOJV010000015.1, forward strand.
TGGGTTTGAGTATCCCTTGTTGGCAGATACTAGAGCAGTTTGTTGGCAGATACTAGAGAGTTTGTTGGCAGATACTAGAGCGATCTGTAATCACGATTATTTCCTTATACATCAAGGGTTTGAGGTCTAATTTTTGAGTTTTTTTTTGATTACCATTTTTGAAAATCTGTAATCAAACTATTTTGGGTAAAAAACCCCCCATAAAGTCTTGCCTGTCTGGGTTGTGGCTCTGTAAACGATTGTAAAGTACAGATAATTTATAGATTCAGTTTTGCTTGTAATTTTGCCAGGTTCTTCTCATCGATCGTTCGATTTCCCCTTTCCCATTGAGCCACAAGGCTTTGGGACACTTCTACCTCGGCAGCGAGCTGTCTTTGCGTCCATCCTTTAGCCTCTCTAGCCACTCGTAAATTGATATTGGGGATGTTAGCTTTAGCTGGTAAAGTCTTGAAGGTCTTGAGTTTGCTGGTGGGTTTGGATTCGATTAGCAGCGGCGGCAATTCTGCGGGGACTAAATCGTATAGGTGTCTGTCGATATCCACTTTTTGGGGAAATGTCGAGCGGATATAGACCTTAGCATTGAGTAGTTTTTCTAGATAGCCGCGTTGATGTCTCTTGATATTGCTGTCGGGTCTGATTTCTGGTGGGTAACTTTCATCGTCAAACTCAATCACCCAGCCTAGTTCTATCAATTTGCCGATTGCCCGATCCCATTGTTCCTTGAGCTTGTGTTTTCGCTCCCGATCGTTACCAGCTAGGTCGATTTTATATTTAGGCATGGCGATCTCCAACAGATCGCGAACGCGGTACTCGGTGACACGATCGGCGTGGCTATCTAAAGTGAGGTGAATGGCCAGTCTTAATGCTAGTTCATTGTGATAGGGATTTATCTTGATCACGTCCTGTGCCAAGTAGCCAAATTGATATAAGGCATCTTGAGAATGCTTACCGCCATCCATAAATCCTTTAGTCCACATTCCCGGTCTGACGGTGATATGTAAATCTTCTGGATTCTTCACATTGCCTTCCAAATCCATTTGTCCGGTCATCTGTACCCGCACGTTCCACATTCTGGATGTGTCGATCGTGACTCTCTTTTTGCCTTTTTTGTGGTTAGGGTTTTCCCAGACGGCTTTAATCAGCAAACAATCGAGGGCGAAGCTGGTATTTGCTAGTTCTAATAATTTTGAATGAAGTGAAATATCAGTGCGGTTTTCCCATCCCAATTCTCTAATAATATCTTTACCACTTAGGGAAAATTCACTTTCCCAAGGTCGTGGACACTTGACGGCATGAGCTGCAAATAATAATTGTAATAGAACGGTATTAAATCCAAATTTATCGATAATTTGTCTAGCACTATCCCACGGTAATACTTGAATATCTTCACTACTGCTAATATAGTGTTCGATATAGTTATTAGAATTAGCATGAGATTCCTGTCTATAGTAGGCGATGCCGTTAGAGTTATCTTGCTGCCAGAAATCATCTCTAAGTTGGCATAGAGTGCTAGTTTTCATGGGCAATGCCGCTGGCAATATCTGATATTTGCTGTTTTCAAATAATCTATTTTCAAGGTTAGGCGGTTGATAAACTCGATCTTTTAATTGGGGGCGATCTTTTGTAATAACTTTAGTTATTTTGGTTTCTATGCTGTCGAATAATTTGTTGAGTTTAGTTTCTAGTTCTAGTGAAGCTGGATCGAGATCGATAATTTTTTGAAGTTTATCGACTCCATCATCAAAAATAGTTTGTAATTGCCTTGCCGATTTGGGATTATCGTCGTTGAAAGCGGTTAAAGTAATTTCTGAAAGTATTGGGAATAATATACGATCATAACCCACTTTTTTCTTGACTGGATGGCTGTCTCGATTGGATTGAGAGCTATTATTCTGTAGGGTTTGTAATAAATAATTTAAAAACTCTAATCGTTCTGCTTCGTTTAGTTGCTCTGGGAATTTAATTTTTTGGTCATTCATAAGCATCTGATTAGAACCTTAAATTGGCTAGGGCAGCAGTAATATTCATCAGTTTGATATCTCTAGCCGCTCGCACGGTTAGCCGGAGCAAAATAATTATATTTCATTCCCGCGATCGGGATTCATCGGTCATCGACCATCGGAATAAAGTCTCGCTTTTCAGCCAAACAACTCAAGTCGTTCACGGATCGCGCTCTGCATACTGGAAAGGTTATATGTAGAGTTCAAGCGATGACTGACGACGACATGACTGGAGATAGTTGGGATGAAGAGGAAGAGGAACTCGAAACTCCCCAAATGGTTGGCAGCGCACTTTCTCGTAGCCTCTACCGCGATCCTGCTCTAGCC
>NZ_JANOJV010000016.1:0-7799 GCF_031418915.1 Chamaesiphon sp. VAR_48_metabat_135_sub
CTGGGCCAATTATCGAGCAGGATGTCGTCCGCGTCACCCACCGCGATGATGTGGAGGATTTGATTCGCAAAGGGAAGGATCTCGAACGGATCGTGCTAGCAAGATCGGTACGCCACCACCTCCAAAATCGGGTGCTGGTATATAGCAATAAAACTGTGGTATTCGACTAGTACTTGGCGGAGAGTCGGGATTCTTTGTCAAACAGATTTGCTGTAGCTGTAGGGTATGTTAGCGGCAGCGTAACGCACCGTTGGCGGTGGTGCGGTGCGTTTTGTGATAACACACGCTACGAAAGCGAAATCTAGGGTAGGGGCAATTGATGAATTGCCCCTACCCTAGATTTCGAGATGATTTAATTCAAAAGTTCTTCCGCCAAATCAAAATTAGCCGTGACAGCTTGAACATCATCCAATCCTTCCAGAACTTCAATTAATTTGAGCAACTGCTTACTTTGTTCGGGATCTTCCACTAGTACCGTGTTCTGTGGTATCCATCGCAACTCAGTGTCACTGACAGTAAAACCCTCAGCACGAAGTGTTGCATTAAGTTGTTCGAGATTCGCCACCGTGGTAAATACTTCCGCACCAGGATGCTCTTCATCGTCGAGTAACTCATATACATCCGCACCACCCGCTAGAGCCGCCTCTAACAAAGTATCCTCGTCCACACTACCAGAGATCGAACAGACACCTTTGAGGTCGAACATCCAGCCCACACAGCCCATTTCGCCCAGATTTCCACCCCGCTTGGTGAATGCAAATCGTAAATCTGCCGCAGTCCGGTTACGATTGTCTGTGAGAGCTTCGACAATAATTGCGACTCCCCCTGCACCATAGCCCTCATAGCGAATTTCTTCGAGTTGGTTGCTACTATCCAAGGTCCCCGAACCCTTGGCGATCGCTCGATCGATGTTATCGTTGGGAATACCTGCTGCTTTGGCTTTTTCGATCGCCGTCCGTAGTTGGAAGTTACCATTAGGATCGGGAATCCCATTGCGCGTAGCAACAATAATTGCTCGCGATAACTGGGTAAATGTTTTCCCCCGCACCGCATCAACCCGCGCCTTTTGTCGCTTAATAGTTGCCCATTTACTATGACCTGACATATAAATTGATTAGCTGCTAGAATTTCAATCTCGATCGTTTTAATTTTACTTGTAATTATTGTAAGGATTCGGAATTGGGGGTTCGGGATTCGGGATTCGGGATTCGGGAATAGTCTAGTACTAGACGGCGGAAATTACGTTACCATTTCTTGCCCCTAGTCTCCCCGTCTCCTCATCTCCCAGTCTCCTTAAAATAGTAACTAGATTTACACCGCCCATTACTAGTCACCAATTGGAGTCCACATCAAGTTATTAAATATTTCGCTACCGCGCGGATTGAACACCTGAATGCGGGCATAAAGTGGATCTTGTGGTTGCCAGGTGACTTGATAGACAGTACCAGCATTATTCCATTTATAGAAATGCTTACCTCCAGATTTTGTGAGTCTACCACCAGTTAACCTAATACCCCTTGAGCCAACCTGTCCGCCTGCATAAATGTATCTATTACCATCTTTGAATATTTTGATTTCCCAGCGATCTTTGACAAACAAGGCTTCTCCCGATTGACTGGTAATATCGACAGCTTGAGCATAGAGTTCGGTATGGACAGGCTGGGCGATAGATGCTACATTCGCTAATGGCACTGAGATCGCCAAGATCGACAAGACAGATAAAAAGATCTCTGGTTTCACTAGTCTAATTCGGATTGCGAGGTTGTTATAAGATTTCTACAGTAACAGCTTCAGCTATTTCGGAAAGTGGGGGCGATCGATCTCTATGGGGTGAATTTAGAACGAGATCGAGCCATGTGGCTGGAACATCGATTGAGTGAATGGTATTACAATAAATTAGTGAATAAATTATGCAGATGGCGATCTAGATCGAGGTAGATCGGCGATCGAAGTGTCACAATTGTTCTGGGTGCATCGGCTACAACAATTATAGACTTTCTGAATTTGAGGATAGTGATGCACTTATTCAACGATATATTTCAATCTTTTTGTGACGATCTCACCAAGATTTGCTACGAAATCGAAGATTTTCTGTTTGCCGATTGGTGTCCGACCGATCGATCGACACAAGCTTCTCGCGATCTGCCACGCATGTTAGCAGATTACAACCGCGCTATTCAATCCACCCCAACAGACGCAAATCTGTTCTACGGTCGCGGCACGATCCGTCACTATAGCCACGACAATATTGGGGCGATCGCCGATTACGATCTGGCGATCTCGATCGACCCCCAATTAGCCCAAGCCTATGCAGCTAGATCGGTGAGCTATCGCCAGCTCGATCGCTTGACTGACGCGCTCTCGGATAGCAATCGAGCGATCGAACTCAATCCCCAGCTTGCATTTGCGTTCCATGCCAGAGCGAATCATCGCTCCTTTACTGGCGAGCATGATGGCGCGATCGCTGACTTTAGCCGTTATACTCAGCTCGATCCTGGTGCCACAAGTTACTATAACCTCGGTGTCAGCCAAGCGACGATCGCCTGCTATAATTCAGCACTGGTGAGTCTATCCAAATCCATCAATCTCCGCCCAAAAATCGCGACCTACTACGCTCGGAGTGTCACCCTAGCTAACTTGGGAGATGAATTCGGTGCAGATAGAGATTATAGCAAAGCTCTATCCCTCGAGACCCCAGGCTCTGGAAGTCTATCCGCTAGCGACGAACATGCCTATTATTTCCGCGCGTTGGCTCGGTTGGCAAGAGCGAAACGAACAGAGGCAATAGCCGATCTCCAAAGGACACTCGATATCTGCGATCTCAAAAATAATTCTTATTTGCAACAAATAGCCAGAGATAAAATTGCCGAGATCGAGCGTACTTAAATGAATTGCGACAAATAATAGCCCAAATTGTCAGGTGTGTTAACCGATCTAAAATAGTGTTTTTGGTCTGACACGATTTGCTTCATCTACTAGCAAGACCTTCTCCGCCCCAGTACTCAAATATGCGATCGATCGCAAGACTTTTTCTAACCCTTGACGGAGTTTAATTTCCTCAAGTGGCTGTCCTAAAATCATCAGATTATTCTGAGCGGTAATTGCTTTTGATGTGAGTAAAGTTAGGGCGGTTTCTAGTACTTGTCGATCGAGTCGATATTTTTCGATCCCTTCTAAAGTTAGAGCTTCTACTGTTTGAGTTGCCGATTCAAGTTCCTTGAGCGTAGGTTGGGGATGTTTGGGAATATTAATCGCGACAGGTAACTGTCGATCGACCAAAATTCGGGCGATCTCCACTTTTGCTCTAGTATAGAGAGTAGACGTGGGCGGCACTTGTTGTAAGGCAGTAACAGCAGCAGTTCGATCGCCTTGCATCAGCCGACAACGGGCTAGACCAAACGCTGCGGTAGGATAATTGAGATCGGTGCGTTCGACTAATTCGTACATCTGAGCGGCGAGAAGATAGTTACTGCTCTGCTCTGCTGCGATGGCAAAAGCCAGTTTTGGGGCGAGTTCTCCAGGTAAATCGAAATATACTCGATCGAATGCTGCTTGCGCTGCTTGGGGATGATTTTGAGCGAGGAGCGATTTACCACGATACCAGTCTACTCGCCAATCCCAAGCATCTTGGATGGCTAATTTTTCTAGGAGCATTTCGGCTTCGGTATAGTCACCCGCTGCGATGTGACCGCGATCGATTAGACTATTTGCTAATCTGAGTTTAGCTTCGATCGATGTAGGTAATTGTTTGACGACCTGCTTTAATTGTTCGATCCGCCGCTCTAAATTTGTCGTCATACTGGCATTGAGGACGACGTTGAAGCCTAGATCTTTGGCATCGATGAGTAAATAGGGTAAATGTAAGTAACTAGGCTGAATCGGGCTGAAATCGCTACCAGCGGTGACTGATAATCGATCGCCATCGAATAAACTACTGTTAGCAGGGCGGGGGGTACTGGTTTCGATGGCGACAACTTCTCTTAATACGCCCAAAAGTTGTTCCGCCATGTCTTCGGCTGTCTGAAATCGATCGTCTGCGGCTGGTGCGGTAGCTTTGAGGAGGAAGCGATAAAGCGATTCTTGCTGAGAAAAAACCGTGTCTGACTGGGCACTAGGTAGGGTATATTGATGCTCGGTACTGAAGCCTGAAATATTCGTGACTAATACGGCGAGAGTTCGCCCAATCGTGAATAGATCCGATACAATTGTCGGGCCTTCACCAGCTTCTGGCGCAGCATACCCGACGGTACCATAAATATCGCCATCGGGATCGTCAATTTTTCTCGCACCACCTAAATCGATTAATTTAATATCATCCCCTTCGAGCATGACATTATCTGGTTTGAAGTCGCAGTAGACTAAACCCTGCTGATGGAGATATCCAAAAGCCCCCAGCACTCGATGAATATAGGCGATGGCTTCAGCTACAGGTAGCGTTCCCCGCTCCTTCCGCAGCTCCTTAAGCGTTTTACCACCCACATATTCCATCACGATATACCCTTCAGCATCATGGGTGACAAAGTTATAGATCCCCACGATATTCGGGTGTTTGACTGCTGCCAAAAATTGCCGCTCCGCTAATGCTACCGCCGCACTCGCCGCATCTTCACTATTTAATAACCCTTTAAGTACGACATACCGCGATAATAATTTGTCGAAGCCTAAATAAATCCAACCTAACCCACCATACGCGATCGCACCCTTCACTTCATACTGCGCGCCGACAACATCTCCAGGTACCAGACTCGGTACAAAATTATATTTTTGCCCACACTTAGTACAAAAACCTTTATCTCTCTTGACAGCCTGATTACAACCCGCACAGAATCGTTTATTTTCAGGTACCTTCGCCTCAGCTAAAATCGCCAATTCAGGCACGGTAGAAGGCAATTCGGGAATCGAAACCAACCCCGCCCCCAGTTGACGGCGACTAGTTTTACCTATTGTCGGGGCACTGCGACGGCTACCACGGGACGATCGATTACTAGTTGGACTCGAACCTGTTCCAGTAACAGAAGCACTATTAGGCGCGGTTTTGAGGCTCTGGGAACTAGGTTGAACTGGTTTATTACTTGCCGTTGCAGCGAGAGCCAGATCGAGTTCGGATTGAGATTTTAACGCCGCCATTCCACAGGTATCACAGTAACCATCATCGATCGTGCCACTACAGTTGTTACGAGTGCAATTTAGTTTTGACATGCGACATACTCGATATACAGGGTGATGAAAAGAGCTATGCTGAAGCTATTTAGAGACTGTTGGAAAAGTTACCTTTGAAATAGTAACAAATATGCATTAACGATCGGCTGGTATGGCCAACCTATAAAAAAGCATACTCTACTAACGATCGATAATCGATCGACCTCGCAGTGCTTGGGGTAAAATTGGATTGAAGGTTCCAAAACAGTGTAAGCATCGATATGGTAGAAGAATCCCCAGATAGTGTAGTTCCCGCAGCCAAAGCCACGGAGAAAGAAGCTAAACCAGCCGCTCCCAATGCGACTGCACCTGCAACCGATACCGCTGCACCTGTAGAAAAAACGGTTCCACCCAAAAAGGAAAAACCCCCTGCAGTGGAGGCAAAACCCTTTACGGAATTTATCCAACAAGACTATCTCCCCGCCCTCACCCAAGCTTTAGTCGATAAAGGTGTCACCGATCTCCAGGTTGCGCTGGAGCAGTCTAAAATCGCCGTCAAGGGCTTTGAAACTTCACCCGCTTGCAGCCAAGTGATCGGTCGTTGGAATGATGGTAAACGTCAATTTAACATCTATTTCTTCGAGGATAATATTCAGGGCAAACGAGCGATTTCTTGTGTCGATCGAGGTAGTAAATCTAGTACGATCGAATCATTCCTGATCGACGAACGTAAAATTACGCTAGATCTCCTGGTTTCAGGATTAGTACTCCGACTCAATAGTCAAAAGTGGTTGATGCGAAATTAGTCGTTCTAAATAAAGATGAAGTTTTACTCAGCTAAATAGCCGATCCTGTTAATATTTGGTGGATATGTGGTGTTTTGCAAATAGGTCAACTGCACTCATCGTGCTGCTCCGTGTCAGCGTCATCGCTGCAAATCGAAATATATCGCAATTTTGGATCGGCTATTTATTATGATGGAAACTAGTACCCAGTCACTGAGATCGCGCCAGCACACTTTAATTCAGCAGCTCGCTAATGCGATCGAATCTGTCTGGGCAAAACACCTCGATCTCTCACCCTATCATCTGCCCTCCGAATTGGGATATGTCGAAGGGCGATTGGAAGGAGAAAAACTGATCATCGAAAATAAGTGCTACCAAACCCCCCAATTTCGGAAACTGCATCTCGAACTCGCTCAAGTTGGCAAGAATTTGGACATCCTTCATTGCGTAATGTTTCCCCATCCTGAATACGCGCTGCCGATGTTTGGGACAGATATTGTCGCAGGGCGCGGACAAATCAGTGCGGCAATTGCCGATTTATCCCCACTCAATGCCCAGCGAGTATTACCCGAAAATTATCAAATTCCGCTCCATCAATTACCCGCTCATACATTCAGCCAACCCCGCGAATTACCCGCCTGGGCAGATATTTTTTCAAATTTTTGCTTCTTCGTGCGCCCTTCAAATCCTGAAGAAGAGCAATGGTTTCTCGATCGAGTCACCGCCATGCTAACAATCCACTGTCAACAAGCAGCAATAGCTATCCCTGTCAGCACTACCGAACGCGCCGAAATTGTCACCGCGCAAAATTACTATTCCACCAAGCAACAGCAAAATGATAAAACCCGTCGGGTATTAGAAAAAGCTTTTGGTACGGAGTGGGCGGATAATTATATGACTACGGTGTTGTTTGATAGTTAAATTAATTGATAATCGATCGCTAAATTCAAATGCTAAAGCTTTATGAATATGCTTCTTCGGGGAATTGCTATAAGATCATGCAGTTCCCTGCTATCCACTATTGACTACTCTCTACCCTCTAATCAACGCTCGATCGATATACTGCACTAAATTGTAGGGGAGAAATGGTTTAGACACGATCTCCACCACACCTAGTTCGGTCAAAAAATCTTTATCAGGTAAATAGCGGTTTGCGGTCAATAGCACGACTGGAGTGAATTTATTCACAGGATTAGCACGGAGTTGGCGCAAGAAAGCCAGTCCATCCATTTCCGGCATCATCACATCTAAGACAATAACATCGGGACTCTTGGTCAGGATGATATTTAGCCCTTCTTTTGCCGATGCTGCTGTCACCACTTCCCAACCTTTGAGTTTTCTCAGACACATGGACACAACTTCGCGGATATTGGGATCGTCATCGACGACTAAAATTTGTTTGCCAATATTATTAGACACAGTTAGCTGTCGATCGCGTTCGAGTTTCTCGGCATTGTCAGATATTACTTTATGATTTGATTGTTTGCGATCGAGATATTTATCAATCATCTTGACGATCGATTCAGCTTGGATCGGCTTACCCAAAAATCCATTGGCACCAACAAATTTAGTTCTGACTCGATCGATCAAACCATCACTCCCACTTAAAATTATAACTGGCACATTTGTTAAACTGGGCGTTTTCCGAATCTGCTCGCAAACTTCATAACCATTGGTAATCGGCATCACCAAATCTAGGAAAATCAGATCGGGTTTATTTCTAATTAAACTAGAAATAATTTTGAGTGGATCTTGAACTCCAAAGCATTGATAGCCATGTTCTGTGATAATTGTCTCTAGAGTTTTATAGACGGCAATACTATCATCTACACAAGCAATCAGTGGAATCGATCTAGCGTTCTTTCGCTGCTCTGG